>JAZDGR010000053.1:0-2765 GCA_043806735.1 bacterium
TGCCCTTGTAAAAGTTGGTTTCTTCCATACGGTACCTGTTTTCTTTCACCAGACCGAAGGTTCTTTCGATCCCAGTGCGGAGAGGTTTCAGTTTCTGATAGATGGCGCTGTGCGGTAGCGCCGGTCCAAACTTTCGATATCCGCTGGAGAAGTACGTATAGCAGGTGTATCCATACTTGCATTGTTCTTTGTCATAATTACACGGGAAAAGGATTGGTTGTGCTTCTTTTTTGCACAACTTGAAGCAGGCATACTTCGTTCTCCTGTGTTCATACTCAATTCCTCTTGGCTTCATGGGCGTTCCCCAAGGACAAAACGGGAAGCCGTCTTTCGTGAATCCCTCACCATAAACCATCTTCTTCCGGATGATGATCGGAATGATGTCGAAGTGTTCATAGATATCTTGGTGAATCTCCTCGGTATCGTACCCTCTGTCAAGAATGATGTAAGCAAACGGCAAATCAGGATAACGGGCCATCAGTTCATCGAGCAGGGGGAAAATAGCATTCTGATCGGACACACTGGCCGCGGTAATGATGGTTGCCATGGGAACGCCGTTGACGGTTCTGACGCTGTGGGCCTTATGACCCACGGGATACCTGTAAGCGTGATGTCCTTTTCCGGTGAAGGCAACGCTCTCGTCTTTGAATCGCCAATGTCCTTTGTCATCCTTTTCGCCTTTGGTAGAACCGCAGGTTATAAGGAATGTGGAATCGGCAACCAGGATGATCCCCTTCTTCCTATGCTTCGGCAGATATGGGATCTCCGGCTCCAGCAGACCCAGGGAATGGGCCTTGAGAACGAACCGTTTGTGGACCTCCACAAAACCCTCCGGCCCGAGACGTTTTCTCAAGGTATTGAAGGTGTTGTGGGCCGGTTGGATATCTTTGGTGACGAACCGGTATAGATCGTTCTTTCTGAGAACCTCGGCCAACTGCCGGTCCGACAGGATGCGTTCTTTGATCTTGGTGATCCGCGCCAGAATCAGAAAAACGTTGTATCCTTTTGGACCGATACCGGCGTAACAATCGACCACCGGGGAGATGGCATCCATGTCGATGGCGGAAAAATAGGCAATGAAGTCCTTCTCTTGTTTCGTCAGCTCATTGAAATCACGAGCAAGTCCCGGAAGCGGAAGCTGGAAATCGACCATGATCTGCCCCTCCTGTTCAATACTGGTGTTCAATATTGAGGAAGAGCATAAACGGATTAAGATATAAAGGGAATCTCTAAATTTCTCTGATTTTCAAAGAGCTGGAAACGTAAATTTTTTGAGTTAAGTTACTCTCTCAAACGCAGCAAATTTGAGTTAACTTTTTTCAAAACATTGACTTTCCGACGATTGATCCCTCGGAAATGCAGCAAATTTGAGTTAACTTCGGTTTTTGACATTTGTAAGTAATAGTATTTATTAAACTAAACCAGTATTGAACAGACTTAATTTATATAATTTGAAAGGAGCAGGCTCCGAGGCTCCCGAAGCCCATGCCGCTGCAGGCGCATGGGCTTATCTTTTTCCCGGATAGAGAAGGAACTGGCATCCAGAAGGTTCCAAGAGGTCTTTTCCGATCTCAGGACTGAATGTCCCGCCCTCTGTTCTTTCGCCGATCCACATGCCTTAATTGGCTTTTTTCACGATGCAACAGCGGATCAGAAAACCAAAAATGCCATCGTCGGCAGTCTCATATCCCTATGCCGGCAAGGGATCGGTCAGCATTACCTCGTACTGCTCGTGATCATGTTCTTGGCTCCTGTCCTGGTTCAGGGAAAATCTCTCAGGGACATGGCATCTTCACCCACAGATTACGAACGCCTCAAGAAGCGGCGTCAGCGCGTCCCGGAAACGATAAGAAAGAGTTTTTGTAAGTACCTTAATTCTTGCGGCGAATAATGCTTCGTTGACCACTTATCGTTGACCATGGCCGTTCAACCGAGCATGGCAGCCATGTCCACCACGATCCGGTAGGCACGTTCCAGGTCAAATTCCTCGAAATCCTTCCTGCGCAACACAGACTTCAAGCGGGGTTCAAGTTGCTGCCGGAGAGCCGCCAGGCGTGATCCGGAAAGATAAATTGGGTCGTTTCCCTGTACATCCAACCCCTCCTTTTCGGTTATGATTATTTCTGCCGCCGTAGTGGCGACGGATTGGTGATAGATTCCAGACGCTACCGAGGTAGAGACTGAAAATGGTGTTTGACCAGGACTACTGATAGTTTTGGTCAGCAAAATATCAAGAACACCGGTGCGCTTGATCGGAATGTCAGCGATCAAGTTATACGGCAGAACAACTTGAAAATTGGTGGAAGTTAAAAATCGCAATTATAGGGTAGTAAAAGCGGTTGTTTCTGGAAGGGATGTCTTCGGGGAAGTACTTATGGAAGAGTGTGAAAAAGGCCAGTCATCCTGTGCCACAGGGTACTCTGGCCGATAAGAAGTTGGAATATGACAAAAAAGCAACGCTTTCGATATGGCTACCGAAGGCGTTGCTTTTTCGACTTCCAACTATATGATTTCTATATAAAAATCTTGAATATCAGCAGGTTATATAGTTTTTTCAGTCGGCTGAAAACCAGGAATTGAAGGGAGGTGTAGGCTTCCACAATACACGAGTAAGGATAGTGGGTATATTTTTAGAATAGATTGACAAGCTGTTTTTAATTATCGGATTATATGAACCTCTCGTTAGAGAGGTTTTTTATTTTAGGAGGGCGGTGAACTTTTTGGAAGAGACACCGCCCTTCCTCATAGAAAAGCTGTAAGCAACC
>JAZDGR010000054.1:0-28359 GCA_043806735.1 bacterium
AAGCTCATATGGTAAACATGAACGGAAAATCTTTCAGAGTAAAATAAACCAGACAAATGATGGGAAAATGAAAAAAGGCAATAAAGGAGACCAACCACCAACGTTATTAAAAAACTTAGCACATATGAACAAAGAAAAAAAAGAAGCAAAAAAAAGAAAGGTCTTGAGCCGAGGATAACTCGCAGAGTTATCTCCCGTCTCAATCCCATTAATCAACTGTTCTTTATTTTATTATTTTTGTAAAGTGGTGTTCTTTTCTAACTGAAAGACTGGTCAACTTTTCAATTAATATTTACAATAATAGGGAGACAGCTATAAACAGCACTAAAACTGCTAAAATCGTCTTCATTTTAAGTGGGTTCAGGTCTGCACCCTTAATGGTGTTGCTGTTGTTTTTTTCTATTACTATTTGCATGTTCGGTGAATGTAAACTTACGGAAAATGCCCACATTGCTGGCTGTTGACTCGTTGCAAGCAACTTTAAAATTGTTTTGTCAATTCATATGCTAAGCACTCAGGAATTATTGAATTAGTGGATATAATTATTTCCTTTGTTATCGATGAAATACTCAAATGTGTTTTACGTAATTTCAGCATAATTTCCGGATCAATTGCAAACAGTTGTTCTACAAGTTTTAATGCATCCAAATAATTTTTATCAATGATATTCCACCCTGTCAATCCACAGTTTTTATAGTATTCATTTCCAAAATGTGTGGCCAGCCCTTCTTCTAATACATTTGCATTCTCACAAGGACTTAAAAAATGTATTATTTCTTGAGAAACATGGAATATAGCAAAATTCATATCATTTAAGCAACGTTCATTTATTCTAATTATAAACTTCTTTTTATCGGCTCCATACAACCAAATATATGGATTGCCAACATTCGATAATTCTACACCAAGAAAAGTAAAGGCTGGATCTCTTTTTCCATATTTTGATTCTGCCTTCTCGAGCATATCGCCAATTTTTGCGGTTATCGTCCACTCCCAAGTCCCATTTGAGAGTTTTGAAGTGTTGAAAATTGAAGCCATAGTTGAAAAAATTAATGTAGTAAATTTTTTAAAGTTGCTGCCAACGGGTGGCCTTTAAACATAGCAAAGGTAGAATGTTAAATCGAAGATAATAAGCTGATATTATGGTGTTTACAGGCATGTTAAGCGTATTTTTTTATTTTTCTAATTTCTACTTTGTACTTGTCTTTGACAGGATAAACCTCAAAAAATTGTACAGCATCATTCAATAATTCCTTGATTATCTTTTTATTTTCTTCTAAACAATTCAATCCAAAAATCACACCTTTTAGCTGCTCTCTTTTGTATCTTGGATCTCTTGTCATTAAAGCGCACTCTGGTAATAGAATACGCCATTCATTTTCATACGCCCAATCAATAGCTTTCGTAATTAAAAATGGCGCCAATTTATTTTTGTCATACTCCAAATGATTATAGGCTTCAGGTAAATTTTCCGAGTACCGAATTTTTATAATTCCTCCATGGTCAGGGGGAAGAATTGGATTATCATAATTTAAATCATCCTTGTTGAATATTAAGTATTGAATTGTATCAAATGCTTTAGTTTCAAACATAAAACAAATTCCTCTATGAGAATCAGCATAATGACTCCACATTAATATATTATCAGGGAATTCAGAAAAGCAACAAACTCTTGTTTTTAACAATGCATGATGTTGAATTTCTCTACTATAACTGCCAGAATTTTCAATAGTAATTGTACCGCTATATCTTAATTCTTGTAATTCAATATCATTTAGACCAAGTCGTTTACCGTGTATCTGCCATTCTTCATCTGTACCATCAATTAGTAATTTTAATCGGCAGTCGAATGGATCATTAAATTCGTTTGGACAGGTAAAATGAAGAGTGTGATTCTTAATGCTATTAAGAAGATCATCATTAACCTTACTGTATCTATATAAATTTAACGTTGGTTCTTTCATAAAAAATTACGCTTAACGCCAGTCCGTCTAATAACCTCCTCGCCGTTTTGAGATTAAGGAGTAAATGTACAAATATTCAGTGGAAAATGATATGATATTGTTTTTGGAAGAAAGTAGCTCAAAACAAGTAGCTCAAAACAAATGTTTTCATGCCTTTGCCCAGACCATATTTTTATATTATGTAGCCATACTGGCTACATATATCGAATTTAAAGTACTGATTTTCAGTGCTTTTTTTATTTGTGTGTGGATTTTGTGTCAAGGTAATTTGTTATTAATTTTGAAGATCGATGCCGAATTTAAATGCAGTCAGCGTTTACACAAAATTCCACACACTACCGTTAAATAAAAAAAGAGCGTCTCGAATTTTCGAGACACTCTCTTTTTTTGTGCAGTCGCAATTATTAAAGAATGTCTTTCAACGAAAGAATTTATCCCGTATCCCGTATCCCGTATCTTGTATCAGGCATCCGGCATCATCCTCCCTTGACCCACTTCACCACTTTGGAGAAACCAGGAATCTGAAAATGCAACAGATAGATCCCGGGAGGTAAAGAGGAGGTGCTGATATCGTTTCTTCCGGGCTTCAGTTGAAAAGTAAGTTGCTGCTGGCCTGCGATGTTGTAAAGCGTCGCAGTAACGGCTTCCGGAGAGCAGGAGTTGAGGATGGTGAGCGACCAGGGAAAGGGGTTCGGGAAGAGGGTCAGGCAGGTTCCAGGCGAAAGGTCATCGATGCCCAGACAGGGAATAAAATCCACGATGGCGGTGTCGAAAGCTGCACAACCGTCATCGGTGACGATCACGGTGATCTCCTTGAAGGTTGCGCCGTGGAGACCGGCGGAAGGCTGACCTTTGGAATGGGGTAGATGTAGACAACAAGGGTATCAGAATCCACACATCCATCCGGACTCGTGTATATATAAATAATTTTGTTGGAATCGAGCGCCGTCAGGTTGGGATAAAAGGTCTGACCGACAATGCCGGAACCGTTCAGCACACCTCCCGGAGGAGTTACTATCACCGCTACGGGATCAGCATTAGCACAATAGCCCGGATAAGGCCCGGAAATTGAAACCGGTGTCATATCTTTCACCCAAACAGTGAGGGTATCTTTGTGTGTGAATCCGCCGGGCCCGTTTGTATAAAGGGTATAATGAGTCGGTTCCCCGGGGCGGACATCCGTTTGCGGACTGGTTGGTTTGGTCAGCGTGGAATCGAAGGGATCGGATTCCCATTGTCAGGTAGCTCCCGGCAGGGTGTCAAACGCGGTAAGGGTGATCTGAGTTCCCCGGCAGATCTCTATAGGCAATGCCTCGAAAAGGATCCAGGCGCTGTCGGCCCCTCCTTCGGGATTGACTGCCCGGATGAACAGGCTGTCTTTACCCAGCCAGAATGAAAACGGCTTCCACACCTCCAGCTTTTCTTCCACCATGTTCAGTTGGTACCGGATAGAATTACCACCAGTAACTTCGACTAGTAGGTTTTTCAACGGATAGACCGGATCGACGATCACGGTATCGAGCAGCAGCGGGCCGAACTGACTGTTGGTCATCAGTACCTGGGGGGTGTTGTCGATGTGTGGTCGCGTGACTCCCCGCAACGTCATCCCACTGATCCGGACAAACCCCGCGGTGTAAGGATTGCATCGGATCTCGATATCCAGTCGAGAGATGGAGTCGGGTATGATGAAGGAGGCTGTATGTTCGGTCAGGTCAGTTCATCAACTGGGAAATCAAAAGATACGTTTTGTCCGGTTTCCGGAAACCAGAAAATGGCCTTAACAATATTGCCTGAATCGCCCCTGATATAGATTGAACAGTGGTTCACCCCTTTCTCCAACCCGCCCAGGTCATCGACGTAAAAAAAAGTCCCTTTTTTGGTAATCTCAAGCGATCTGCCGTCGTTTTGCGGTACACCGTCGTTGGTGATTACCGTTGCGTCCTGAAGGACATAACCGTCGGGATTCTGGTCTTCATCCAAATCGGTTTGCAGAAGCGGAAAGATGTTGACGGTAGGGTTGTTCACGCTGTCGTACAGCATCGCAGCCCAGGTTCGTTGGATCATCACGGGAATATCACTGGCTGCCAGCCAGGCCAGCAGACTATCAACCCGCTGCAGGTACCCGGGCCAACCGGCTTCGGAAATGACGAAGTGATTGAGGTCAATCGCAAGGTCATGCTTTACGATGCGATTGGCGATCAGTGAGCGATTCTCCTGGAAAGTGTACGATTCGGTTTTAAAGTCCCCGAACATCATGCCAAACTGCTTGGTTCCCATCGGATTGTATTCATTATAGCACTTGAGTGCTTCGCCGGCATAAGTAGCGCCGTCGGTGTACCCGAGTCCGGCTCCCATCGATCCCGCCACCTCTGCGCTGGTAAACAGGGGAAAAGGCCCATAGGGTTGAATCCAGGAATAAGGCCTGGAGATAATTAACGCATCACAAATATCCAGAGTGCGTTGACCCAGGAGCATCTTGGCTGCAGGAGCCATCGTCACGTCATAGGAGTTCAGTTTGTCGCAGGGGGTATTGAGCAGGGTCCCCAGATCGACCGGTTCCTCCCAGAAGCTCATGAGACGGAGCGTATCGGGATTGGAAGGATGGATATTTTTCAGATCATACCACGTGTACACTTTACCTGTCGCCGGAAGATAGAGATTCGGAAAGTAAACGGGTTGCAGGAGGTCATGGAATTCCCCCGGTTGCACACTGATGACCAGGTTCCCCTGGATGTTGACTGCTCCTTCACCAACGACGGAACCGGTATTCACTCCGCTCCAGGCAAGGCAGATTTTATTCCAGTTTATGTGATCGACACCGGTATGACCGCTGTATTGCGCCGTATCTGCAGGAGCGGGGACAGTGAAGTAATTGGTTTGATGGCTGGGACTATGGTCCATATATTCATTGCCTTTGGCGATGAGCGTTTTGATCCCGGATGTGAAGGCGGGATCGGTAACAAATCCTTCGGAGAGAAGACTCATCGAAAACGAGAAACCGTATTTGGAAAAGATGCTGTCAAAATCCTGAAACCTTTCCAGCGGCTGATTATCGTCCACCCGGAAACAAACCCCACCCTGCTTGTTCCACGCAACCTGGCCGGAAACCGGTAAGCAGAAGAGGAGTAGGGCCAGAAGGATGATGCCAATTGCCAACTGCCAACTGCAAACTTCTGCTTCGTGCCTTGTGCCTCGTGCCTTATGCTTCGTGCCTTGTGCCTCGTGCCTTGACATCATTTCGGGGATGTTGAGAAATAATCCTGGAGTTCTGGAACTGGCGGGGTTTCCTGGATTCGGAAGGCCAGGGTGATTTCATGGTTTCCGCCGACAGCGCCGGCCGAGGAGCCGATATAGAATTCGTAACAGTAGTTAAGTAACACTCGCTGCCAGAATCCGACTCCCACCGAGAGTCCAAGCATGTTGCTGGTCCTGTAGAGGAAGGAAGCCCAGTATTTTCCGTTCACTCCTCCTTGCATGGCGACGTCGATCACCATCGGTCCTTCCTGGATCTGACGCAAAAGCAATGAAGGTTTCAGGAAGCCTCCTTCCCGGTTCAACCGGAAGTCGTTCTCCAGGTAAATCAGGAAGTTTCGCTGCAAACCCAGTTCGGGGACACCTGAGGCGGCTTCCGGGCCCGAAAGGTTATTCAGCAGCATCGGGGATGTGAGGCAGGCGGCGAAACGGCTGATCCGGAGAGCGAGTCCGGCCCCGATGTTGAGATGAGTCTGGGAGATCCGCTGCTGGTTTCCGAAGAGCGGGTCGTTGGGATCGTCGACCAGTGCATCGGTGAGGTCGAGAACTTCGTTGGTCAGCACCCCATTGACCGAAAGCGTCAGGAATTTATCCGGGCCAAGCTGGATCTGATAGGCATAACCGAGGGTGAAATAGAGGCTCCGGAAGAGGTTGGCGTGAATGTACTGGAGTTGCATGTCGAGTAACATGTTCTGTTTCGGGATGCCGGAGATATCGAGGAAGTGAAGGGAAGGACGTCCGCGGAAACCGGAGCGGTCGGTGCGGAAAGTGTACAAACCGCCAAACGAGGTAATCCGGTTGAAGAGGGAAGGGGAGAGAACCACCGGGTTTAGGAGGTACTGCTCCTGGTTGGCCGACGGTTGTGCCTGGCCGTTGAAGTTTCCACAGAGGAGCATTATTGCTCCGAAGCCCCATCGGACTGCCGGTATTTGCCAACGTTTCATCTCAGGATAGCGATGGTTCCTTTGTAGATTGTTCCATTGTCGTAATAGACGACATAGTAATAGCTTCCGGTAGGGAGCGCCCCGTGATCGGAGCTGCCGTCCCATGTATTCTGATAATCGAGATTGGCATAGACCTGTGTGCCCCACTGGTCATATACTGCGACATGGCAGGTCCCGAAGAGGTTGTATCCGCGGATGATCCAGGTGTCGTTGTGTCCGTCGCCGTTGGGGGTAAAGAGGTTCATGATGACCGGTTGTTCCAGTGTATGGATGGTGAGGATAAATGAGATTTGTAGGAAGCAGCCGGTTTTCCAGACGGTGACCGAGTAGTTTCCCGGGGAGGTGATGGTGATCAGCGGGGTGTGGCTTCCGGTGCTCCAGAGCAGACTGTCATATTGTCCGGTCGCTTCGGCTTCCAGGGGAGTCCCTTCCCACAGGGAGGTATCGGCGCTGAAGAGGATGTTGAGTTCGGGCGGAAGCACGATTTGGAGCGTGGCGGAGGTAGAATCGGAGCATCCTGTGAGGGTAACCACCCGAAGGGATGCCGTGTAGATCCCAATGGATGTATAGGTGTGAACCGGATTCTGCATGGTATCTGGAGGGGAGCTGTCGCCGAACCGCCACCGGAACGATTGGGCAACATCTGCCAGAATCTCGCTCGTATTGTGAAACGACACCGGGAGGCCGAGACAGCTGTTGGAAGTGGTGAAGCTTGCGATAACGGATGCGACGCCTACATCCTTGTATAAGGCTTTCACAACACCCAGGAGGGTGGTTACCTGGATGCCAACCTGGAGAACCCCCGGGGTGGCGAAAAGATGAACCACAGTATCTCCTTCGGCGTCGTCGAACTTGCCGTCGGCATTCAGGTCCCACAGCGTTATCAGGATGCTGTCGGCCGGCGTACAGAGGCTGATCAGGGTTGAAGGTGTTCCCAGGCAGACCGTGGGGGCAGAGAAATCGAGGTTGAGGGAAAAACTTGGGGCAGGAAGCAGAAAAAGAGTGAAGAATGAAAAGTGAAAAGTGAAAAGAAAATAACGAACAAAGAACAAAGAACAATGAACAAATGATGTTTTATTTCTGAGGCTCATATAGGTGAGGGGGCGGAGGTTGAGCTTTGATCCAGGAAATAAAGGTAGAATTTTTTTTGAAATCTGAATTTTTTGTGCTGCTGAGGCGGAACTACTTGTTCTTTCTTTTGTCTTGATATAAAGTTCCCCAAAGAAAAAATCAAGGCTGTCGAAATTTTTTTTCTGCGAAAGAATTTATCGCGAGTCCCTCATCGAGTATCCCGTATCCGGCATCTCGTATCTCGTATCTCATATCCCGTATTCCGCATTCCGAATCAGACCGGTTTCCGGCCACCGATTTTTTCCCAGATCAGCCAGGTGAGGAAATAGAAGCTATAAAAGATTATCCGGGTTAGCCAGTTGTGGCTGAAGGTGTACCATTCGGGCCAGTGGTAGGCGATGGGGATGAGGAGAATAAAATGTACTGTGGCGGCGAAGAGGATGATGAACCAGGAGAGCGGGAAGAGCCAGGATTTGGTTTTCCAGGGGAGAGGGTAGAGAAGCAGGATAAAGGTCATTCGAAGCATCGGTTGAAGGCCAGAGCAACCTGGAAATAGTTGGATGACCTTAGTGTTATTAATGATTACAATATGATCGGGAGCACAGGATAGACCGGGGTAGAAGAAGCTCCAGAAACCAATTGAAACTTTGTCAATAAACCAAAGGAATGGTTGGTGAAGGGAGGTAAACAATGTCGAAAAGAGCGCTGATCTTTCCAGGAAGGAGATAAAATATCTTCCAATGAAATAAAGGAAGAAAAAGAGCCCAAGGCGAAACAATGTCCCGGATGAAGAATGCTCATGGAGTCTGTCCCAAGCGTTGTTAAGGGTATTTTTCATCACTAATTGACAAAGATAGCGTTTTACGATTGAGTGTATCGCGACACCACCTCACCCCTGGCCCCTCTCCTTGAGGAGAGGGGAATATCGCGTATCCCGTATCCCGCCCTTGAACAATCGAATTATCGAACAACGAAGTGTTTTATAAGCTTATGTCAATGAAAAAGATATTAAGCCATTTTCGAGGGGGTATATTGCGGAGAAGTTGATAGAGGCGATGGAGCGGACAAGTCCCACTGAATCCGCTGGCGTTTCAGTATAAGGATTCGTTGTTTACGTTTTCGGTATGGCCGATTTTGGGGATCACTTACATGGTGAATGAGAATGGCTCAGCGCTCCACAAATAATGGGGAGGGAGAATGTTTGGGTATATTGGGAAAAACTTTGGGTTTTATGCCAATTTACGGGATAACAATGAACGTGTGGGATTGGAGTACCCGGAGTACTTTACCCTTCGGGAAGGGCATGTTTATAAGGGCAATCCGAAAGGAGGGATGGATTATTTTGAGATAAAAGGAGGGATTACAGTTTCATAGAATTGGGGTATATTCACGGGCAGGGTTCCCCATTATACTAATATTGTCTGGAAAATCCTTTGTAACGATGGCGCCTGCTCCAACCATCACTTTGTCACCAATACATTTATTCGATAGTATTGTAGAATTGGCACCAATATAACATCGTTTCCCAATCGAAACATAGCCTAAAACAACAGCATTGGGGGCAACCGTTGTAAAATCACCCACTACGGTATCGTGCATGATATTACATAATGAATTTAATTTCACAAACTGGTTTATTGTAGCCCCCGATGAGACATTTACGCCATGTTGGATAACGGCAGTACGATCAATTCTTGCAGTCCTTGATATACAGGCAGTTGGGGAAATTAGCCCCGAAAAGGAGTACCCTGCTTCATGGTAAAAAGAAAATAGTTTTTCCCGAAGCAGAGGAATATCTGGAGATATGATGACGGGATAATGATTAAACCTATCAGCGTATTTTTTTGCATCCTGGTCTGATCCAAATATTTCAAAATCCATAAATGACCCTTTATGTACCTTGTCAAAAATGCCAATAATTTTAACCTTGCACAATTCGCATAATTCGATCATTTCATGAAATGCACCTACCAAAATGATTTCATTTTCTGCCATATCTTAATGAATAGAAGGGTTTTGATTTATATATTCGTCGATCCCTGAACGTTCTTCAATAATGAATAATGGTCTGTTTTTTGTTTGTAGAAAAATCTTTCCGATATATTGACCGATAATTCCTATTGCAAATAACTGCATTCCGCCAAGAAGAGTTATGAGGGCGATGATAGTAGGCCATCCTAAAACCCCAATTCCTAATAACATACGCTGAAAAATGACGAAGAGAAAATAAAAGAAACTTATCAATGATATTACCAAGCCTAAAATCGATACATATATGATTGGCTTCGTTGAAAAAGAAAGCAGGGAAGTAATGGCAAACCCCAATTGACGTGAAAAATTATATTTTGTCTTTCCCATAAACCGTTTTCCTGATGAAACCAAAACTTTTTCAGTTGGAAGATTAAGCGATCCCATAATGAAAGTCAGGCTTGGCTCAATTTCGTGGTATTTCAAAACTTCATTTACTGCTTTCCTTGATATTACGCGGAACATGTTCGTATTAAAATCCATGGGAACATCGGATAATTTCGAAATTAAACGTAGAAAAGATTTGGAAATGAAATTTCTGACTGATGATTGATTTTTTGATTCTTTAATTCCATAAACGATGTCATATCCTGCTTTGCTTTTCTGGTATAACAAGGGAATATCTTCGGGCAAATCCTGAAGGTCGCCATCCATAATTACAGCATAATTTCCTGAGGAATATTGCAATCCCGCAAAAACAGCAACGTGCTGGCCATAGGAACGGGAAAACTTTAAAAATTTTACCCTGTTATCATGTTGATGCTGCTCTCTTAATACCTTCACAGTATCATCTTTATTGACATCGGTGATAAAGATAATTTCAAAAGAGATTGACATCTGATGCAGGGTCTCTTTTACCCGGTCTGTCAGGACGGGAATATTATTCGCTTCATCCCTTACCGGAATTAAGACTGATAATTCAATTTCCATGACTAATGTCTTAGCACAATTAAAAGTTTGACTTTTTCCTTATCCATTTTTTAAGTGCTGAAAGAATAAGGTCATCATCTTTGATGATAATATTCTTAATGCGATCTGAAAAGGGTGTCGTCATGAACTACAAATTATTCAGCCACGGTGACGGCTCACTGCTTTTTTCAACGTTTCGCAGATATAGATTACAGATTCCTTGTCAAGTGCTCCATACATCGGGAGGGTTATTTCATTATCGGAGACATATTCGGTAAATGAGAGGGAACATGCAGGATCAGAATAAATTGAAAAACGATGGACGGCTGGATAATGTACGCTTGTTTGAATCCCTGCCCGGTGCATTAAATCCCTTACTTTATCACGGTTTTCTTCATTAGAATTGTTTAACACGACCGGAAAAATATAATTTGAAACAAATTCCTTGTTATTCAGAAAAGGAACAGTAATTTCCTCAATATCCATCAACAGTTCATTATAAAATTTCCTTATCTCTTTTCTTTTTCCAATATCTCCCTTTAATTTATTCAATTGTGTGATGCCGATAGAGGCCCTGATATCGTCCATACGATAATTGAACCCCAGCTCCACCACATCATATACTGTAGCATATCCTTCAGCACGCTGATACGACATGGTCGTCATTCCATGCGAACGTAACAATTTTATCTTTCTTGCCAGGTTATCATCGTTGGTCAGGATCATACCACCTTCACCGGTACTGATATTTTTATTTGAAAAAAAGCTAAAACAACCGACATCACCCAATGTCCCAAGTTTTTGTCCATGATACTCCGATAAGGGGCCATGACAGGCATCTTCTATGATTTTCAACTGATGCTTTTTTGCTAAAGATAAAATAGTATCCATGTCACAAGGATAGCCTGCATAATGCATCACTATGATTGCTTTTGTCTTTGGCGTAATATGTTTTTCAATTGAAAGAGGATCGATGGTCAGATCTTGGGGACCACAAATATCGCAAAATACAGGTGTTGCCCCAACGTATTTAATGGCATTGACAGTCGCAACAAAAGTCAGGGAGGGGCAAATGACCTCATCTCCTTGTCCCAACCCAAGGATACTACAAGCAAGATGGAGGGCGGTGGTACAATTTGCCAAGCTTATTGCATGCCTTGAACCAAGCATGGATGCAAATAAATGCTCAAATTCTTCACATTTGGGGCCAGATGAAATCCATTTTGAACGAAAAACATCAAGAACAGCCTGCTCCTCCTTTTCATCGAAGTTAAGGTCAAATAAAGGGATAGTATATTTCATTTAATCAACTTACATAAGGGCACCTCTAAAAACTAATATTTGACAAAATTGTTGAACACAAAACGATCATATCTTGAATATTCAGCGCATCCAATTCAATTTTTTTACAGAGAGTATGCGCTTATTTGATAAACGTTCTTTGATTCATTGTATCCTACGGACTCACCAGAGAGGAAGCCCTGCATCAGTGTCTTTCTGGCGTAATTTGTTGGGATTACTTTTCCAGCCCTCTGGGATGTCACCTTCATGAACCTGCTTGTTTTCATCACGGGAGTTACGCTGGCGGGGTGTCTCAACGATTGAAGCATCTATTGAAAGATTATACATGCGTTGAAGTAAAAGCACTTTGAACATCATAACCCGTTCAAAAGGAGGTCGTCCTCCAATCGAAGGATCAGTAACCGGAAAGGCCTGATCAATGATTGGGCGGAAGTCTTCCCAACGAATGAACTTGTTGAGTTGAGCCAGGGGATCTCTAATCGTACTGATCTTTTCGAGACGAAATTGTTCATCCCTCAAAACTCAGGATGTGCTTATAGGCCCAATAACCCAGCCCACCATCTTTGGGTAGGCAATAGCCACCTATTCCAGGTCCGGGGAAGATCATGTTGCTATGCGTTGGGCTCATTTAAATGGCGTTAATCACTTTAATCAGGTCCACACCATTGCGTTCCGCAAAGAGACTCCATTCGTTTAAATAGGCAAGAATAGTAGCCCGGTAAGAGTTCTCTACGATCTTGGTGGTCTCCGATTCAATCGAACGATCCATTATGGTTAAAGGAAAATCCTTCGTGTTCAGTACTTCATGCAGAAACTTCTCAACCCGGTCCCTGGCTTCAGACTCACACCCTGAACAAACCCGCCATATCGGCTTCTCCGCTCTTCATGTTCCCCAACTCTTTCTTGGTGAAGTCACACTGCACATCCACTACAACACAGTCGGCAAATTGCAAGCAATCGCTATTATATGTGGCAACCAGGGTTTTATCTTTCAATACACACCGGTCAATCTCATCGCCCACCAGCACAAAGTCAATCTCCTGATGATCCAGTCCTTTGGCGATCTCTCCGGTAATATAGGCCCGGGTGACATTCCCCAGCTTGTGAACCACCTTGTCGACCAATTGATCCAACCCCATCGACTTCTTGACAATTGACTGTATATCGCTGTTCGCTTTTAGCGAGTAAGCCCCCAATAGGGGGTTTGGGGGCAACGCGAAGCGCAACAAGCCCCTTTAGGGGATTTAGGGGCAATTAAATTAACCGACAATCTTTTGCTTCTTTAAAAATTGAATTATCTGGTTGGTTTTATCTTCCGCCGACTCTGCTTCTAAAATGATCGCAGGATTCACAGGCTCCTGATATTCGCCATCTACCCCTGGCAGGTGTTCGATCTTTCCATCATCCGCCAGGGCGTAAAGTCCGTACTTATCGTTCTTCCGGGCGAAGTCGAGGCCGGATTTCAGATAGACAAGATAGAAGCGATCGCTGCCAATGATGCCGGATACCTGATGCCGGATGGATTCATCAGGAGAAATAAACGAGCAAATAGTAATAATTCCCTGGTCATTCAGCAGTTTACAGATATGCGCGACCCTCCGTAAATGCTCCGCCCTATCAGCAGGGGAGAAATCCAGCTCTCTTGATAATCCGCTTCTGACTGATTTTCCGTCCAGAAGAACTACCGTAGCGCCAGAATCAAACAACCGACGTTCCAACAAGTATGCTAATTCGTTTTTACCACTTCCGTGAAGCCCAGTTATCCAAATGGTGGCACCTTTCTGGTGAAACTTGCTTTCTCTTTCTTCCGGTTTAATTAATGACTCACCTTGGACTATCTGATTTAATTCGTAATTTTTAATTTTTAATTCGTAATTGGATACGCTAGCATCGAGTATCATCCCCACCGCTACCGTATTGTGTGTAACCGGATCGATTAATACGAAAGAACCGGTGTTCCGGTTTTTCTTATACGGATCAAAAAAGAGGGGCTTAACGGTGGTCACGACTACCCGCCCGATTTCGTTGAGCTGAAAATGGTCTGTTTCCGATTGTTCCAGCGTATTGACATCGACCCGGTACCGGATCGCGTCAATCCGGGCCTTTGTGGTATTTGTGGTATGCTTGATGTAAAACTGGGTATAGGGATCCATCAGGGTTTGGTCCATCCACACGAGCATCGCCTCAAAGTTGCGGCCTGTGCGGGGAATGTTGTTGGGATGTACCAGCATATCGCCCCGGGAGATGTCGATCTCGTCGGCGAGGGTGACGGAAACCGATTGAGGAGGAAAGGCATGGTCGAGGTCGCCGTCATAGGTGGTGATGGTGCTAACTGTGGTTGTTTTCCGGGAGGGTAGAACCATTACTGTATCTCCTTTGCGGATGACGCCGGATGCCACGTTGGAGGCAAAGCCGCGGTACTGTAGATCGGGTCGGATCACATACTGCACCGGATACCGCAGGTCTTCGAAGTTGCGGTCGGAGGTGACGTGCACGGTCTCGAGGAACTCCAGCAGACTCTTCCCATGGTACCAGGGCATCTTTTCGGATACTTCCACCACATTGTCTCCCCTGAGAGCCGAGAGGGGGATGAAGTGGATGTCGGGGATGTCGAGCAGAGTGACGAATTCGTGGTAATCGAGGCAGATCCGGTCAAAGACTTCCTGACTGTACTCTACCAAGTCCATCTTGTTCACTGCTACCACCACATGTTTTATGCCCAGCAGCGAGACGAGAAACGAGTGGCGGCGGGTTTGGGTACTAATCCCTTTGCGTGCGTCAACCAGTAAAATCGCCAGGTTTGCAGTGCTTCCACCTGTGATCATGTTGCGGGTGTACTGCTCATGGCCGGGGGTATCGGCGATGATGAACTTGCGCCTGGCAGTGGAGAAGTAACGATAGGCGACGTCAATCGTGATCCCCTGTTCGCGTTCGGCTTTGAGTCCGTCGAGCAGCAGCGCATAATCGATCTCCCCTCCGGCATGGCCTTCGCGTTTGCTGTCGCGCTCCAGGGCCGAGAGCTGATCTTCATATAATTTTTTGGAGTCGAACAAGAGGCGGCCGATCAGAGTAGACTTACCGTCGTCAACACTTCCTGCTGTTAATAATCTAAGAAGGTCTTTCTTCTGATCCTGATCCAGGTATTGCTTAATATCCATGTGCTTACTTCACTCCTTCGTGTTCCTTCGTGTTGTCCTTCGTGACATTCGTGGTAAAAAGAATTAACCGCAAAGGAACGCGAAGGATTACACAAAGGACACAAAGGAAAAATTTATTCGTTATTCGTTATTCGTAATTTTAAAAGTAGCCTTCGCGCTTTTTCTGTTCCATACTTGCTTCCTGGTCGAAGTCGATGACGCGGGTTGTTCTCTCCGACTTTGTTACGGTCATCATCTCTTCCACGATTTTCTCGATGGTATCGGCTTCCGATTCCACAGCCCCGGTGAGAGGATAGCAGCCGAGGGTGCGGAAACGAACCTTCTTCATCACTGCTTTCTTTCTCATCTCCTCCGGCATCCGGTCGTCGTCGGCCAGGATGAGGTTGCCGTCCACTTCCACCACCTCACGCTCTTTGGCAAAGTACAACGGAACGATGGGAATATTTTCGAACCGGATATACTGCCACACATCGAGCTCAGTCCAGTTGCTGAGCGGGAATACGCGGATAGATTCTCCTTTGTGCACCTTGGCGTTATACAGGTTCCATAACTCCGGCCGCTGGTTCTTCGGATCCCACTGGTGGTAGCGGTCGCGGAAGGAAAAGACCCGCTCCTTTGCGCGCGATTTCTCTTCATCCCTCCGGGCGCCCCCAAAAGCGGCGTCGAACTTATATCTACTGAGTCCTTCCAGAAGCGCCTGGGTCTTCATGATGTCGGTGTGCACCTTGCTTCCATGGGAAAACGGACCTATTCCCGATTCAAATCCCTTCTGATTGTAATGGACGATGAGATCCCAACCTTTCTCTTTCGCATAGGCATCGCGGAATTCGATCATCTCGCGGAACTTCCACTTCGAATCGATGTGCATCAGGGGAAAAGGAACTTTGCCCGGATAAAAGGCTTTTTCAGCCAGCCGCACCATCACCGACGAGTCTTTGCCGATGGAGTAGAGCATCACGGGATTTTCAAACTCGGCGGCGACTTCCCGGATGATATGGATCGACTCGGCCTCCAGCTCGTTGAGGTTGTTCAAGGTATACTCAGGCATGTTGGCAGTTTTCAGTTATCAGTTTTTTTTCTAACCAGGCCAATGACTTCCATCATCCCGTATCTACTCCACCCCCAACCCCCTCCCCAACAAGGGAGGGGAGAATCCCGTATCCCATATCCAGCATCAGTTATACAGGTCTATCGCCTTCTCAATCAGGAACTCCCTGATCTCGTTCTCCGGAATGGGAGTTCCAAGGTATTCGATGGGTTCGGAGTAGTCGATATCTTTAAAAAAACAGAGATGAGCGCGGAAGAGCTTTTCAGAGAATAACTGATTAAAGATTGTAAATGCACTTTCTGATATTTGTTTTACCGTATAAAGCTCTCTCAGAATAAAATAGAGATCCACATAGTCTTTCCATTTGGACCGGCGTCCCAGAGCATAGGCTTTCATGGCTGCCAGGTCAATAAGTGAGGGCATCCTGAGGACTCCTTCAAATGAACATGCTGCGGCAATACGAAACGGATATTCGTAAAAAGTAATTTTCACGTCATGGATGGTGACATTCAGTTGTTCAGAGACACGACGGGTTACATCATAAGTAAAACCGGAGGCGGAAATCTTTGAAACCAGACTCTTCGGTTTAAAGGAGCGAATTTAAAAAGGTCGAAATCGATCGATCTCCTGTGGCCGATATGCAAGGCAACAGCTGTTCCTCCCACCAGGTAAAATTCTTTTTTAAACACCTTTAGCAAGGGGAGAAGCAACGGCATCAATACCCAAACACCAACTTCAAAATGACAATCGTTCCGATGAAGAAGATCAGCGAGAGCGGGAAGCCGACTCGCAGGTAGTCTTTGAACTTGTAGCCGCCCGGACCGTAGACCATAAGGTTGGTCTGGTAGCCGAAGGGGGTGAGGAATTCGGCGGAAGCGGCATACGCGATGGTGAGGATGAAGGGTTTGAAGTTTTCGGCGCCCAGTTCGGTGGCAGCGGCGATCGCGATGGGGAAGGTGACGGCGGCGGCGGCGACGTTGGTGACGAACATGGTGATGAGGTTGGTGATGAGATAGAGTCCGATCATCACCAATCACGAGTTGCCCCGGGTGATGTGGATGATGTAATCGGCAAGCTGGCCGGCCAGTCCCGAGTTGGTGATGGCTTTCCCCAGCGCCAGCACCAGCATGAAGAAGAGGTTGAAGTCGAGCGAACGCCGGATATCGGTGAGCCGGATAAGGTTTGCCAGGGCGATAAACCCGATCACGCATACCAGTCCTATGAAAAGCGGCAGGAGTTTAATAGCCGAAAGCAGAAAAGCCGACAACAACAGGATATACTAGCAGAAGCAGGTCGCCGGCTTTTAACTTGATTTCGGCCAGTTTTCCTTTCAGGGTCTCGCTATTTCGCTGGATGGCGATGATTGCAGCGTCGTAGCCGAACCTGGAACGAAAATCGCGGGGGGTTTGGTTGTGAAGTTTGGAGTTGTCGGGGATGATGGCTTCAACGATCTGGTTCCGGGGCTGGTTGATCATCTTGGTTCCGTATGGAAGGATCAGATTGGTGGTGCCCTGTACCAACTCGATGATGCGGTCGGTATTCCCGGCAAAGAACAGTGAATCGTTTCTCTGGATCACCTCTTCGGGCGTTACCGGGGAGATCACTTCGTTATGCCGGATGATCTGCACCAGGTAGAGGTCTTTAAAGTTTCGCAGGCCGGCTTCCGCAATGGTCTTTCCCGTATATCCGGAGAGGGGAGGCACCACGGTTTCAATGAGGTAAGCCCGCGTTTTCTCTTCCAGTCCGCCTAGCACATTTTCGCGGGAAGGCAGTAACCGCGAGCCTCCGTAGATCAGGTAGAGGGTACCCAGGATCGTTACGGGGATTCCCACGTAAATGAAGTCGAAGAGATGCAGGGATGGAAGTCCGGATTCTTCCGCGAGCCCGTTCACTACCAGGTTGGTGGAGGTCCCGATGAGGGTGATGGTTCCGCCCATGATAGCGGCGTAGGAGAGAGGGAGGAGGACTTTGGAGGGGGAGATCCCTTTTTTCCGGGCCCAGTCGTAGATGTACGGCATCAGGAACGCAACTAGTGGGGTGTTGTTGATCCAGGCGGAGAAGAAAGAGACTCCGGAAACCATCCGGGTAAGAAATCCTTTGTAGGTAAGATTCGGTTTCAGCAGCCGGTTCACCACAAACCCGATGATGGCAGTCTTTTTGACCACTTCGCTGAGGATGATCAGCAGGAAAATGAGGATGATGCTTTCGTTGGAGAGTCCGTGCAGGATGTCGTGGATGTTGACGATTCCCGCGAAATAAAAGATGATCACCGCCAGCAGGAATACCAGGGACGGCTGGGTCCATTCGCGGTACAGGGCAAC
Organism: bacterium; assembly: GCA_043806735.1. Lineage (GTDB taxonomy): Bacteria > Bacteroidota > Bacteroidia > Bacteroidales > FEN-979 > QYOJ01. The sequence continues at coordinate 17,998 of JAZDGR010000054.1, forward strand.
CAGCATAACCGCGACGACGACTATTACGAGATAAATGTCTAACAATTACGAGTTACGGATACGAATTACGAATTTTTTCTTTTAACGTATAACCTTTTGAGGGAACCTTGAGGAAGCTATGGCAGGGGCATCTGAGAAAGATTTTCTTGCAAAGGTGTCGATTGCGTACAAAGAAACAAGAGAGACAAAGTTATGGCTCAGGTTATTCCAAGATGCCGGAATATTATCGGAAAAAGAAGCGGGCTCTTTACTAGAAGATTGTGAGGAGATTTTACGAATCATCGGAAGTATCCAAAAAACAATAAAAGCAAAAAGCGCAGAAACTATCAAACGACTCCCAAATTCGTAATTATTCGCAAATTGTTTATTTAAAATAGTGCTCGTGATTGCTCAGCAATTCGTAATTCGTAATTGTTTAGGCGTGGCTTCGCCCGGTCAGTCCCAGGCTGACTGGATCCCGGATACCTGATGCCGGATAAGGGATGTGGGATAAATCTAGTAACTAGGATCTAGTGTCGAGCATCTAGCAACCGTTTCTTCGTGTCTTTGTAATATTCGTCTTTTATGAATAATCGAATACTCGAATAACGAAGTTTGATTTACGAATCCCTTACCAAAAGCGTTTATACTTTTTAATCTCTTCCTTCTTTTGTTGATTCGCTGAATCCTTAATCTTCTGGACTCCTGAATCGTCTACTACATAGCCCTCCGGTAGTTTCTCCAGCAGTAGCGGCGAGATGGTAACCGACAGTGCTGTTTCCAGGTGGTCGATGCGGATGATCACCTTTTTCCTTCCGGCAATGGAGATCAGTTCCCCGATGGTTCCGATCAAGGGTCCGGCTGTTACTTTTACGAGCGAACCTGGCTTGAGGTTACCAGTCACTGTTTCCACAGGAATAGCGCTTCCGACCAGCACTTTGAGGGTGTTGATCTGGCGGTCGGGGATCGGGGCCGGTTTGCCGCTGAACCATACGTACCGTACCGCGCCGTGCGTATTGAGGGCTTCGTAGTACCAGGCTGGGTTGGCACGCACGAAACAGTAGGAGCGGATCAGCGGCTCTTCGACCCATTTTTTTCGGTCGCTCCATTGTTTTAATACCTTCCACACTGGTGTATAGGCCTCAATGCCCTTTTCATTCAGCAGATCAGCCAACTTCTTTTCGTGGCGTGGGCGGGAATACAGGGCGTACCAGGGGAGTAGGCTCATTCAATTAAAAATTAATAATTAATAATTAGTTTATTCCCTTTGCCTCTAAATCCCCTAAAGGGGACTTGCTCCTCCTTTCATGAGGTCTAATCCGCGGAGCGGAGGAGGCCCCCTTTAGGGGGTTGGGGGGCTTTTCCCGAGTAGCAAATTTACTCAGAACAAGTTTAAAAAGTCAAGTTTTTTTAAAAATTTTTTGGGGAGGGTATAAAGGAGGCATGGCGCATGGAGATGAAAACAACTTTTTTGTAGATTCTTTTGTCTTTCAAATAAAAACTCCTTATTTTGACACATAAAGATTTGGAAGTTTGGAAAAATAGTGTCCAACTTGTTACTGAGATCTGCAAATTGACAAAATCATTTCCAAAGGAAGAGATTTATGAATTATCTTCTAAAATTGCACAAAATCTAGAATATTCGCAAGGTTCGGTATTTACTGAACTTGAAGCGAAGATCATAAAAATTAGAGCTCAACTTTCAGGCTTAATTCGTTCAATTAAGTTCCCGAAACAATAATCCATATTGCCACCCTCCTGCCTTCATGCCTTCATGCCTCCATGCTCCCATGACTAATAAAAATTTGCATCACATAAATAATTTATACTATTTTTGCAAAAATTTATAATTATTTAAATCGATTTTTATGAAGTCAATTAAATTCTCCGAATCAGAATTAGAATTTCTGAAAAATCATTATGAACTGGAATTAATTGAGGCGGAAAATTACATCGCGGAAATTAAAAATATTCTAAAAAAACTGGGCGCTGAATTAGAAGCAGCGGAACCCGAAAAACCTAAGAAAAAGCGTGGCAGACCGAAGAAGGAGAAACCAGAAGCCAGAGGCCAGAAGCCGGGAGGTCAGGAGGTCAGGAAGTCAGGAAGTCAGGAGGTCAGGAAGTCAGGAGTCGGGAGTCAGGCACCAGAAATGAAAAACGAGAAATTAGCAGCGAAAATCGAGAAGCAAAAAGTGAAAAACGAAAAGCGAGAACCCAAATCCCGCAAGCGAGTGGCGAAAAGCGAAAAGCGATTAACCAAAAAAGCCACTCCGAAAAAAGCTGTTGCCAAGGCCCAGGTAAAGCCTGTTGAACCTGCTCCAGTTCCGGTAGTTTCTCCGGAGGTGAAATAAAGGATAAACCACGGGGCGACTCATTTTTTGCGCCTCCAGCGCCAGTTACGTAACGCCGATAGGCGCTGCATATAGGTCAAAAGGTGGCGGTCTTTTTTCCGGGGATAGATGTCTTCGATGTGAATCAGAATGCCGGTCTCTTCCACGTCGCCGAATTCGTGATTAACCGCGGTGCCGAAGGTCATCATGGTGGGTGAGAGACTCATGTAGGCATTGACAAGCGGAGGGACCGATTCGTGGTATTTCCGGATGGTCTGGACGAGGATCTTGTAATTCTCTTCAAAGGAAGAGGCGGGAAAGATCTGCGAAAGGAAATCTTCAGGGGTTACGGGGTTTACCGGCTGGAGCGGATACATCAACCGCTGGTTGTCGGGGAAAAAGCGTTGCAGGAAGTAAAGAATGATATCGCGGGCAGTCCGGTTGTATGATGGGTACATGGTCATCTTACCGAAGAAGTACCGTACATCGGGATTGTCGATGATCATGGCTCCGAGTCCATCCCAGAGGTTGTCCAGCGAGTACATCCCTTTTTTGAGGCTGAAGGTGGGCTGGTAGGACGGCTGAACGAACGACCGGCCCAACTCAATGGCTTCGGGAAGGTAGTCGCGGATAAACCGGGCGGTGAAGTTGAAAAGCTCGCCGGTAGCAGAGTTGATACACCCTTTTTCATTGCAAGGAATCTCTTTTCCGTGGATAAATCGGTACCCGCCTACAATAGCTTTGTCGGCCGGATCCCATACGATCAGTTGCTGGAACGGCATTTCGTCGGTGTCAAACTCGTCGATGTCCACAGCTTTTCCACTCCCCCCTCCGGCATCCCGAAAGGTAATCTCCCGGAGGCGTCCTACTTCGCGCATCAAAGCCGGACTGTCATGGGCCGTGAAGACATAGATCTGCCTGCGGCCGTTGTTGGTGTTCCGGACGAACTTGCTCTCGGTCATCTCGCCGAGGAGCAGGGCTTTGTCGACGGGGTCGATAATGGGGTCCATGGTCGGTGCGAGATACGGGATATGGGATACGAGATTTTCGAAGTAAAAATAGTAAAAAAAATATCGGTAACCTATAACCTTTTTGTATCATCTTTCGTGTCCTTCGTGGTTAAAAAAGAAAGCCGACTCAAAACCATATATTTGCAGAAAAAACAATGTTCTATCCTGAGGAGTTCGAATCGAAAATTGGTTTTTCTCAAATCAGGGAACTGGTTAAGGCAGCATGTGTTTCGGTTTTGGGCAGGGAGGAGGTGGATAGAATATCCTTTTCTGCCGATCATGAAACGGTTACCACACTTCTTGCCCAGACCGAAGAGTTCAGGCAGATCCTTCTCTCCGGTGAACCTTTTCCATCCCAGGATTATTTCAACACCATTCCGCTGCTCAGCCATCTCCGGATAGAAAATACCTGGCCGGAACCGGAACAGCTTGCCGAACTGAGAGCGGCGTTGAACACATTTCTGGAGATTATCCGGTTTTTTAACGATGAGCGGTTTGAGAGCTATCCCAAAATAGCCAGTTTGATACAGGAGGTCAGGGAGACAGGAGGTCAGGAAGACAGACAGCCGGCATCCGGTATCTGGTATCCGGTATCCGATATCCGGGATCAGATAGACAACACCCTGGACTCCAAAGCCAATATCCGTGACGGAGCTTCCAAAGAGTTAACCCGGATTCGCCGGGAGATTAACCGGCTGCAGACAGGGGTGGAGCGGAAGATGGCACAGGTGTTTTCTGAGGTACGGCGAAACGGATGGACGGATGAGGAAGCGGAGGTTACGGTGCGCGACGGACGACTGGTGATCCCGATGAGGAGCTCTCATAAGCGGAAGATCAATGGGGTGGTGCACGACGAGTCGGCAACCGGGTTGACGGTCTTTGTGGAACCGATGGAGCTATTCGAGATGAACAACGAGATCCGCGAACTTTTTTATGCCGAAAAACGGGAGATCATACGGATTCTCACGGCGCTGGCGGATACGATTCGTCCGCACATCGATCTGCTGATCCGGGCGAACGAACTTCTGGGAGAAATCGATTGCATCCGGGCCAAAGCGTTGTTTGCGATGGATACCGGGGCCATGCTATGCAACCGGGTGGCGGAGGGGCCTCACCTGAACTGGGAACAGGCGGTTCATCCGTTGCTGTTGCTGTCGCACCGGAAGGCAAAGAAAAAGGTGGTCCCGCTTTTCATTGAGTTGAACCCGGAGCAGCGGGTACTAGTGATCTCAGGTCCGAATGCGGGAGGGAAGTCGATTGGTCTGAAGACGATCGGATTGCTGCAGTATATGCTTCAGTGCGGGCTGCTTCCGGCGACGCGGAAAGACTCGGAATTTGGCATCTTCCGGGAGATCATGATCGACATCGGCGATGAACAGTCGCTGGAGAACGACCTCAGCACTTATACGTCGAAGTTGCTGAACATGAAATATTTCATTGAGCATCTCGGGCAAGAGAGCCTTTTTCTCATGGATGAACTGGGGACGGGGACCGATCCTTCGGTGGGGGGCGCCATTGCGGAGGCGGCGTTGGAACACATGGTCCTCACCCGAGCCTACGGCGTGGTCACCACCCACTATTCCAACCTGAAGCTGCTGGCCGGGAAAGTGGAAGGGGTTGTGAACGGTGCGATGTTATATGATTCAAAAGGGATGAGACCGCTATATAAACTAAAAACCGGCAAGCCCGGAAGCTCATTTGCCCTTGAGATCGCACAGAGCATCGGCTTCCCGGAAAAAGAGCTGAGGCGGGCATCGGAGCTGATCGGAGGGAGCCAGCTAAATTTCGACCGGCAACTGCAGGACCTGGAGTTGGAGAAAGAGGAGGTGCAGAAGCGCTCTACGGAACTTCAGGTGGCCGATGAATTTTTGAGCGAACTGATCGAAAAATATCAACAGCTCACGGAAGAGCTGGAGCGGTCGAAAAAAAACATCCTGGAGAAGGCCCATGAGGAGGCGCAGCAGATGCTGAAAGATTCTAACAAGCTGATCGAGCGCGTGATCAAAGAGATCCGCGAGTCGCAGGCCGATAAGGAGCGAACGAAGAAGGCGAGGGAGGCGATAGCCCCCGGGGCCCCTAAATCCCCTGAAGGGGATTTGCTTCCCCCTTTGGGTTTGCCCCCAAACCCCCTGAAGGGGGCTTCCTCCCTCCCCTTCAGGGGAGGGGTGGGGAGGGGTGAATCGGGTGTTTCGAAAATTATTTCAGAGAAGCAGGAACACTTTACGCTCACCCTCGATCTCCGAGGCAAACGTGCCGACGAGGCGTTTGTGGAGTTGCAACGATACATCGACGATGCGGTGTTGTTATCCATTAAAGAAGTGAGAATTCTTCACGGGAAAGGAACGGGAGCACTCAAGGAGGTCACACGCGAGTATCTGCGATCGGTGAAGGAGGTAAAACGTTATCGCGATGAACACATTGAGCAAGGTGGGGCGGGGATTACGGTCGTGGAGTTTAATTAGCTTTTCAAAAAATAAACTGTTATCTTTGCCCCCCTTAATTCGGAACGTATGAGTTTACGATCGAAAACGAATGAGTTGAAGAGACGGATGTCGGAGGCTTTCAAGGGCGGTGGCGAGCAGGCTACCGAGAAACAGAAAGCTTCGGGGAAGCTGACGGCCCGCGAGCGGATTGTCGCGCTTCTGGACCCCGACTCTTTTCAGGAATACGATCTGTTTGTAAAGCATGCAGTCCAGGATTTTGACATGGACAAGAAGTACCTACCGGGCGACGGCGTGATCACGGGAACCGGTACACTTACCGGCTGGCCCGTTTGCATCTTTGCACAGGATTTTACCGTTGCCGGGGGGTCGCTGGGGTATATGCATGCCAAGAAGATCTGCAAGATCATGGACCATGCGATGAAAATGAAGGTGCCCCTCATCGGGATCAACGACTCGGGAGGTGCCCGTATCCAGGAAGGGGTAAACTCGCTGGCAGGATATGGAGAGATCTTTTTCCGCAACACCATCGCCTCCGGAGTGATCCCGCAAATCTCGGTCATCCTGGGTCCGTGTGCCGGAGGGGCGGTCTATTCCCCAGCGCTTACCGACTTTGTCTTTGTGGTAGATAAGATCTCCAAGATGTTTATTACGGGGCCGGAAGTGATCAAAGTGGTGCTTGGAGAAGAGATCTCGATGGAGGAACTTGGGGGAGCCAAGGTGCACGCAGAGATAACCGGGAATGCCCATTTTTATGCCGAAAGTGAGCAGGAGTGTTTTGAGCAGATCAAACAGCTTGTCAGTTACATTCCGTGGAATAACATGAAAAAGGCGGAGTCGATTGAGCCGAAGGGCCCGAAAAGCCGCCAGTTCAAGATCGACAATATCTTCCCGACTGATCCGATGCAGTCCTACGACGTCAGGAATATCATCAGAGCCATTTCCGACGAATCGGATTTTTTTGAGGTGCATCAACACTGGGCACGGAATATCGTGATCGGGTACGGAAGGCTTGACGGACAAACGGTAGGATTTGTTGCTAATCAGCCGATGGTACTGGCCGGTGTATTGGATGTGGATTCCTCAGACAAAGCCGCACGCTTCATCCGTTTCTGCGATGCCTTCAACATCCCGCTGATCACCTTAGTTGACCTTCCCGGATACCTCCCGGGAATCGACCAGGAACACAGCGGGGTAATCCGGCACGGCGCAAAGCTGTTGTACGCCTATTCCGAAGCTACGGTACCGAAACTAACGGTGATCCTCAGGAAAGCTTACGGCGGGGGGTATATCGCCATGTGCTCGAACCACCTGCGGGCCGACTTTGTCTTTGCCTGGCCTACGGCGGAGATTGCGGTGATGGGGCCGGAAGGAGCGGCCAACATCATTTTCCGGGCAGAGATCAAAGCGTCGGATAAACCGGATGAGACCCGGAAACGGCTGATCGAGGAGTACCGGCAGAAATTCGCCAACCCTTATGTGGCGGCGGCTTACGGCTATGTGGATGCGGTCATCTCTCCGAGCGAGACGCGGGATTTTCTGGTGCACTCCCTCACGCTGGCGCAGAACAAGGAGGAGATAAGGCCGAAGAAGAAACATGGGATACCACCTTTTTAATTGCACATGATTGCACAGGATTGCCATGAATTGCCATGATTGCCATGATTATCAATGCACTACTAACGATTCACGATTCACGATTCACGAATGTGCCTTTGTGCCTTTCCTTTGTGGTTAAATAATGTAGTATGAAAGTCCGGAGAAGAAAAAACGAAAAGCGAGGAGTGAATGGCGAGCCGCCAGCTGATCCCGAAGACGACCAGAGACTTTTCGCATTCACTTACGAAGGGGTTGAATACATGACCCAACTAACCAAAAAGTTCTCCGCTCGGAAGCCCTATTCCCCTCCCAATCCCAAACAGATTTTCGCCTTCCTCCCCGGAACCATCGTGAAAATCTTTGTCAAAGAAAAAGAGAAGGTAAAAAAAGGCGAAAGCCTTCTCTCTCTTCAGGCGATGAAGATGAATAATGACCTCCTTGCCGCGATCGATGGGACCATCAAAAAAGTCCATGTGAAGAAGGGGGATGTGGTGGTGAAGAACCAGTTGCTGGTGGAATTTAAGTAGTAGTTGCTGGTTACTGGTTGCTGGTTACTGGTTGCTGGTTCTTTTTTATAGGTTTTTTGAATGAGAGGGTTTCATGATTTAGAAATATATCGGATTGCATTTGATTTGGCCGTCAGAGTGCATAAGTTGAGTCTTGATTTACCTAAGTATGAATTATATGAACAAGGAAGCCAGGTCAGAAGATCTTCGAAAAGTGTTAAGGATCAGATTGCTGAAGGTTACGGTAGGAGAGATTATAAGGCTGAATTTGTCAAATATCTCATCTATGCTCAGGCATCTTGCGATGAATGCTTAAGCCAAATTGAGATGATTGTAACCATATATCTAGAAAAGAAGGGATGGAGTGAACTATTGAACGAATATGATCACCTAGGAAAAAAGATTAACCTTTTTCTGCAGTATGTTCAATCATCTTGGAAGTCAAGCAAATAATCAACAAAGGGAACCGTAACCAGCAACCACCAACAATTGATTTTCCTACGATCAGTAAAATTCATCAGTTCTTCGACCGGTGTTGCATCCTGTCCGGCCGGCGTTCTGCCTGAATTCGCTTTTATTGGCCGATCCAATGTCGGCAAATCCTCCATCATAAATTTGTTAACCAGCCGGCACGGCATTGCCAAAGTCTCCTCTACACCGGGAAAAACGCGACTGATTAACCATTTCTTAGTCGATACATCGTGGTACCTTGTGGACCTTCCGGGATATGGATTTGCCCAGATTTCGAAAACCGAGCGGAAGAAAACGCAGCAGATGATTGATGGATATCTGTTACAGCGGAATCATTTACAGTATGTCTTTCTCCTGATCGATTCCCGGCTGGAGCCGCAACGGATCGATCTCAGTTTTATCTCCTGGCTGGCAGAACACCGGATTCCGTTTGCGATCCTATTTACAAAGACCGATAAACTTTCGGCAGTGGAATTGCAGAAAAGCATCAGCCGGTATCAAAAAGTCCTGCAAAAAACCTGGGAAGAGTTACCGGTAATCATTCCAACTTCAGCAAAGAAGAAGGTAGGGAAAGAGGTGGCGTTGGGAATCATCTCAGAAATCCTGGAAGGAAGGTTGTAAGCTCGAAGCTCGCTATTCGCTAATCGCTTTTCGCTTTTCGTTATTCACGATTGGTTTCGCTTTCTTCATCAGCTTCGACTTAAGGTTCGCGGCTTTGTTTTTGTGTATCACTCCTTTTTTAGCCAGCTTATCGATTTGGGAAACGACCTGTGGAAGCGTTTTCACTGCTTCTGCTGCGTTTTCTTCCTCTTTGATTGTCTTGACCGAATTGCGAACGGTTTTTGCCTGGTAACGGTTAAGGGTTCTCCGGGTCTTGGTGGAACGGATCCTCTTTTCCGCGCTTTTGTGATTTGCCATCTTTATTTTAAAAAATGAAAAAATACTTAATAAAAGGAGTGCAAAATTAGAAATTAATTCCGAAACGGCAAAACAAAGCTTTTGTATCTTTGCCGCAAGATCCTGAAACCGATGGAAAACAATGAAAACCTGATCGATATCGATCGGGTGATTGCCTCAAAAAATCCCACTTTACTGAAGTTGATTCCGGGTTTTGTGATCCGCTACATGAAGCGGATTGTCCATCAAGATGGAATAAATGATTATATCTACAGGAACCGGGAGAAAATAGGGCTGGCATTTGTGGATGCGATTCTCCGGGAATTTGGGGCGGATATCCGGATACGGGATACGGGATACGGGATACGTATCATTAAACCCGGGGGTCGTTACATCATCGCCGCCAACCATCCACTCGGCGGACTCGACGGGATGGCACTGATCCAGGCGGTGGGACGGGTACGGCCCGACCTGGTGTTTCCGGTGAATGACATCCTGATGAATGTGCCCGGGCTGCAGCCGCTCTTCATCCCCATCAACAAGCACGGAAAAAATACCGAGAATGTCAGCATCATCGACGAGACCTTTGCATCGGATAAGGTCATCCTCTATTTCCCGGCCGGACTGGTCTCCCGGAAGCAACGGGGAGGGGTGATCAGGGACCTGGAGTGGAAGAAGACCTTCATCACCAAAGCGCGGAAATACCGGCGCGATGTGATCCCTGTTTACATTTCGGGTCGGAATTCCGATTTCTTTTACAACCTCGCGAACTGGCGGAAACGGCTGGGAATCAAAGCCAACCTCGAAATGCTTTACCTGGTGGACGAGATGGTGAAGCAGAAAGACAAGCCCATCCGTCTCACGTTCGGCGAGCCGATACCCTATATCACGTTTGATAAAAGCAAAACTGATACCCAGTGGGCTGCCTGGGTCAAGGAGCGAGTGTACTCGTTAAAAGATGTTTGATGCCGGATGCCGTTGCTTCGCTCCCTCACAAATCGGGATAGAAATGATAACTTTGCCGCCGTGAATCTGGAACTTCTTTTCTCGATTATCTTCATCAACCTGGCTATGGCGTTCTATTCCATTGGCGTGTGGGCCGAGCGTTTTCAGCGGAAGTTGAAAGGGT
>JAZDGR010000055.1:0-4998 GCA_043806735.1 bacterium
AAGAAGCAACAGATGTTCCTCTTCAACCAGGGAGATATCTCCTACACCGATATCAACCTGAAAGCCAATTACATTGAGATCGATTTCCCCGCCAACATGATCTATGCCCACGGATCGAGGGACTCCGCCGGAGCCGAAATAGGAGTCCCCGAGTTCACGCAAGGCGAATTGAAATTCAAATCGCGTATGATGAACTACAATTACAAAACCAAGAAGGGATATATCCGGCGTGTTTTTACGCAGCAGGACGAAGGGTATCTTCACGGAGAGGTGGTAAAAAAGATGTCGGATGACGTGACTTACATGAAAACGGGCTCCTACACCACCTGCGACCTGGAGGAACATCCCCATTTTGAATTCCGGTTCAGCAAAGCCAAGGTGATCCCCGACAGCAAGATCATCACCGGCCCAGCCTACCTGGCTATCGCGGAGGTCCCCACTCCGCTGTTCATTCCGTTCGGCTATTTCCCAAACAAGAAAGGCCGCCGGTCGGGCATCATCCTGCCTGCTTACGGCGAATCGGCCAACCGGGGGTTCTTCCTGGAAAACGGAGGGTACTACTGGGCCATCAGCAAGTATATGGACCTAAAGATCCTCGGTGATATTTACTCGCGCGGGAGCTGGGCCATCAAACCCACGTTTAACTATGTAAAACGGTACAAATACAATGGGATGATCCGGCTGGGATACACCGTCAATAAACTCGGATTTCAGGGCTCTCCCGATTACGATAAACGCAAAGACTTCGAATTCCGGTGGGTTCACAACCAGGACCGGAAAGCCCGTCCCAACAGCAGCTTCTCGGCCAATGTAAACATCGTCAGCAACTCCTACAACAAATACAATCCCTCTTCCACCACCCAGGCCTATCTTTCGAACACATTCCAGTCCAGCGTCAACTACTCAACCAGTTTCGGAGGAAAGTATTTCCTGAACCTGAACTTCAACCACAGTCAGAATACCCTGACGCACGAAATCAACTTTGGGTTTCCGCAGATCTCCTTTTACGTAAACCAGTTTTATCCCTTCCGCAAGAAAACGAGAGTTGGATCCATGAAATGGCATGAGCAGATCGGGCTGAAGTACAACTTCGATGCTGAAAACCGTTACAATACTTACGATTCCCTGCTTTTTCAACCGGGCTGGAACCGGGAGATGCAAAACGGCATCCGGCACAGTATTCCCATCTCGGGCACCTGGCGGATCTTCAAATTCATCAATTTCACCAACAGCCTAAACCTGCGCGATAGGATGTACTTTTCGTACATAAATATGACATACGTAAATGAGACCATTTCGGGACTGGACACCCTTCCGGGATATTACAAAACCGACACCATTTACGGATTTAAAAATGCGTTCGACTTCAACCTCTCTTCCTCGATCAATACACGACTGTACGGAATGTTCCAGTTCAAACGCGGGCCCATCATCGCTATCCGGCACGTGCTTACCCCGGCGATCAGCTTCAGTTACACCCCGGATTTTGGCGCTCCCGGATGGGGCTACGTGAAGACCGCCGCAAACGATACTTCGGCGAATCCAAAAAAATATTCCATCTTCCAGGGAGGTCTTTACGGAGGACCCCCGATGAATGAATCGGGACTGGTCACGTTCTCGCTGAGCAATAATCTGGAAATGAAGATCCGGAACCGGAAAGATACCGTGACGGGCACGAAAAAAATCGTGCTGATCGACAATTTTGTACTCTCCACCTCTTACGATATTGCCAAAGACTCCCTCAACTGGGCTCCCCTTTCCATGTCGGGACGAACCTACCTGATCAAAGGTCTTAGTCTCCAGTACTCCAGCCAGTGGGATCCCTATGCCCTGGATTCGCTGGGAAGGCGGACCAATACTTCGGAATTGAAGAAGAACCACCGGCTGTTCCGGCTCGACAACACCACCTGGGATATAGGCTTTAACTACAGCCTCTCTTCCGACAAGGTCAAGAAAAAAAAAGTTCCTACCAAGGGGACGGAACAGGAACAGGAAGATCTGGATAGGTACTACGATTACTACATCGACTTTGACATCCCCTGGAGCTTCAGCTTCAACTACAACTTCCGGTATTCGAAAACCAGGAATTACTCGCAGCAGGTGCGGGTTTCAAAACTCATTCAGACCCTGAGCTTCAACGGGCAACTGAACATTACTCCCAAGTGGAAAATCACCCTGACGACCGGGTGGGATTTTACCAATGGGCAGCTTTCGTACACCTCGGTGGATATATACCGCGACCTTCATTGCTGGGAGCTGCGGTTCGGCTGGATTCCCAAGGGAGCCCAGCAAAGCTGGAACTTCTCCATCAACGTTAAGGCAAGCGTCTTGCAGGATCTGAAACTGAACAAAAAGAAAGACTTCAGGGACTATAATGAGTGATTGCCATGAATTGCCATTAATTGCCATGAATTGCCATAAATTGCCATGATTTCACCAGTCACCAGTCACTAGTCACAAAATCACCCCCTATATGAAACGAATCATCGAAACTCCTCTCGCGCCGCAGGCGATCGGGCCATATAGCCAGGCTACGGAGATCAACGGAACCCTGTATATCTCGGGGCAAATCGCCATTGATCCGGCAACCGGACGACTCCTCAGCGGAACTATCCGCGAGCAGACCGACCTGGTTCTGAAAAACACCGGAGAGATCCTCAAAGCCGCCGGTTACACGTACGAAAACGTGGTCAAATCGACCGTACTCCTCACCACCATGGATCATTTTGCCGACATGAATGAGGTCTACAACCGGTACTATGCCATAAACCGCCCGGCCCGGGCTGCATTCGCCGCCCTCGCCTTGCCCAAAGGCGCGCTGATAGAGATTGAGGCCATCGCGGTGAAATAGCTTTCATATCACTATTTCGAATAAAGCACAAACGGCGCCCAAAGCGTAGGTGAAGCGGTTTCGGGGCAATTCAGCATGTGTAGCTTTGCCTTTCGCAAGGCCGTTGCATAGGGATCCCCGTTCAGGATGCCTCCGTAAAAATCCAGCATAAAGTGGAAGGTATGCTCGTCGGAAATATCCCATAGAGAGAAGAGAATATTCTTTACGCCCGCCTGTAAAAAATTATCCGGAAACCCGGTCATCCTGTACCATGATCTTGCCCGGGTCTCTCCCACCGAGCAAGTACTTAACACAAGCAGATCCGTCTTCATCCAGAAATCCTGTAGTTCCCCGATCTCAAGCCAGCCATCGGCCTCTCCTGGCAACGGGGCCGGAGTGGGTTCCGGCGAAAGGATCCATCCCGAGAACTCAGGATTGCCGGGGTCTTTGTGAGCATGGGAGGCAAGGTGCACAATGCGCGACAGACCAGCACAGGCAAGGAAATCCTCTTCCATTTGTTGCCCTGTCAGGATGTTGAATGTCCGGAGATTGCGCTTCCGGAACAGCTGAACCAGCAAGTCCACTTCCGTTGCTGCGTAAACCAATTTTGCGTAATCCCTGGCCTTCGAGAAGTCGGGCGAACACGCCAAAAAATCATAGGTATACGCGCTCCTTTCGCGGGCTTGACCTGCTGCACCATCCATCCTGCCAGTATACCAGGAGGTGATTGAAACGGAATAGGAGATCTCCACATCCTGGAGAAGGAAGTGGGGATTCAGGCGATTGAAATCCGGTCCGGAATCCCTTTTAATCAGGGCTTCAAACGGCAGTGAGAAAAACAGCTGACCGGGGATGATGCGTAGCTTCTCCTGATGCGAAATGAGCATGCCGAAAGGAGCCATCAGACGGTCATAAAGCCAGCGGCTTGTCTCATAGAACCTGCCTTCGTCTGCGGTCCTCAGCGCTTTTTCAAAAGAACTGACCGCCTTCAGGAAATGCGAATTGATCACGCTTCTCACGATCGAGAAGCTATCCCTGCAGATAAATACAGAAAATAATAAGGAATCGGCTACGATAAACTCCAGCAAGGCTTCCTCCTGATCCAGCGCCTCCATGATTTTTTGGGCATCCGGGACCCCGGAGAACTGCTCAGAATAAACATCCGGTTCCTGTGATTGGTTCCTGTAAATTGAATCCCGTTTGTTCCAGATCCGGATCTCCTGTTCCGTTTGATCCATCGCCGGGACGATGGCTGAAGAATCCGAACCAAGGCGCTGCTTGTGATACCAGAAGAGTTGTTTCCCCAGCTGTTGATACCCGGAATAACCAACCTCTGCCTGAACTTGCAGGCTCCGGAAGCGTTCTGCAATTTGAATGAATTGCCTGATCTCTTCCGGGTTTTTTATCCCTACACGAAACAGCAGGTCCAGTGCAATACCGCATAGTTCCCGGCATTCCTCCTTTTCAGTCAATGGAAGAATCACTTCCAGGAGATCCCTTACGGATGCAGTATCCATGCCGGTTCTGCACAATTGATGAAACCGGGTTTGTATTTGTTCACATTCGAACATCCCTCTTTGTGCATCTTCCTGTCTTTGCAGGAATCCCAGCCCCCGGTCGAACATCTCAAACGCCCGGTTATAATCCCCTTTGCTTCTGTACAGTCGTCCTTTGATCAGGAAAAGGTCTGGAAGATAATACCGCAGGGATCCTCCGGAAGCATGGATCCGGTTGATTGCGGTATCTAGGTGTACAAGTGCGGAGTCGGGCAGGTGGAGTTTCCCGTAGCAGAGCGCAATGTTTTTCCGGATCCAGACCTCCTCTCCCGAGACTTCCGCTCCCGACGGCAAAGAGGCTAATACATCGATATAACCGGTCAGTGCTTTTCTGAATTCTTCATTTTGAAAACTGAGATTTCCCATCCCCAGGCACAAGCGTGCCTGCCACGACCACGAAAGATGTTCCTTTTGTTTCTCTGCAAGGATCCACCATTGAACCGCTTTTTCAGGCCTGTTCATCTCGTACCAGGCCGAACCGATATTCAGGCTTAACCCGGCCAGTCGGCTTTCTGACAAATCTCCGCTTGTTCGTAACAAGTGAACCGCATAGGTAAAATGCGTGGTCGCCTTCTCATATTCGCCCCTCAAATAATAGACGCATCCGAGATT
>JAZDGR010000056.1:0-2603 GCA_043806735.1 bacterium
AATCCCCGAAAGAGGTATCCCATTGGCCGTCGCCTTCGAAATCCCACCTGAAACTGAGCTGATCCAATGAATCTTCGTCATCACGGGTGGCAGAGGCATCCAGAAGAAACCGGGTAAAAATATGTCCCTTGGCGGGAACAATGGTTAATCCCGGTTTAGGAGCCGAATAGCCCCGGGCAACCGCAATGGTAAAGCTTAGGGTATCGCTGGCGCCTTCGAGGTTGGTCATTTCCAGCCGCGGTTTCCAGGTGCCGGGTACATAATAGCGATGCTCATACACAAGTAAGCGAGTAAATGGCGTATCCCAGTTTCCGTCGCCATCCCAGTCCCACCGTGTAAACACTTTTGATCCCCTGCCGGTCCGACTTTCTGATTTTGACAGGTCGAAGTTGAAGGTATGAGTGGTGTTTCCGGATTGCGGTGACAAGGTGGCATGTATAACCGGAGACAGTACCTGAACTTCCTTTTTACAGGAAGGGAGCAGGAGGGCTGCCAGGAGGATCGCGCAGAGTCCGGATTTTAGGGTCATGTGTTATCCGTTGTCGGTTGTTAGTTATCAGTTATCAGTTATCGGTTGCAGGTTGCAAGTTGCAGGTTTCGCCGGAGCGCTCCCCTCTCCCGTGAGCGCAGCGCCAGCGGAGCGAGCGCGGGAGAGGGGTAGGGGGAGAGGTGGATCATGTCACTTGTCACTTGTCACTTGTCACTCGATGGACGCAAATATGCGTCCCTACCTGTCTTTCACGCACCTTACGCCATACCACATATCATCCTTTGCATCGAATCCTTTCAAGACTTTCTTACGGTCATTGTCGAAGGTGATGACCCAGATGCTGGTGGCGGTCGGATCCAACGGAAAGGAAGTGCTCCAGAAATAACCTTTGTCATCCAGGCCATCGCAATCCGGAATCAGCATTCTGATTCCTTTTCCTTTGCCCCCAAGGGTGGCTCCGAAATCGGAAATCCCGCCGGGCATCAGGGCTTCATAAAGCTTATCCGCAGGGTAATGAGCGAAAAGCTTCTCCCAATCCTCCCGGGAAGGCACTCTCCAGCCCGCCGGACAGACGATCGGCAGTCGGTCATACCTGTATAGGCAACCATAGTCACGGTAAATAACCGACTCATCCCCGTTGTAATATCGTTCCTCATATTTGCGTATGCCGGTTTTGTTTTGGTCCCTTACCGACAGGCTGCGCGTGAACCACCATTGGTCACCGATGAGAACTGTTCCGTAATATTCATATGAGCACCCTCTGATATCCAGGTACATGCCTGTTTCGTTGGTCCCGTGGCTGATTGACATGACTTTCGAAAAGGTATCACTTTCTCCGAGCGAATCGGTTACCTCCAGCCTAGTGTTAAAAATGCCGGGAGCCTGGTATCGGTAAAGAAGGGCAGGTTCATGTGATGCTTCGGTGTCCCACCGGCCGTCGCCGTCGAAGTCCCAGCGGAAAAACATATGTGATGGTGCTGATTCAATATCATAGGTCGACCAGCCATCGAACCGGAATTCTGTCCGGACATTGCCGGCCAGGGCGCTCACGGAAAAATTGGCCACCGGAGCCCGGTTTTTGTGCCAGACCCGAATCTTTTGGGTGATCTCGTTTTGCAGTCCGCGATAGCTCCTGACCTGCAGCCGGACAAAGTGAATATATTCCTCCTTAAAAAGATGGATCGTTTGCGGATCAGTCAGCCATTCCGTGTCCCAGACCTGGTCATTTTCCCAATCCCACCGGTACATCAAGGGTTTATCGGGATAATCGAGATCTGATGAGGCCGATGCATCCATAAAGATCGGAGAATTGTCGGTCACAGAATCCGGAATACACCGGAAACTTGCGTACAGACGGGGATCATCCATTGTCACTGAGGTTTCTGATTTTATCGAACTGATCAATCCCGACGGGTCCCTCACCTGGATTTTGGGTTCAAAAAAACCTGTCTCCGGATAAACATGAAATATTTTAACCGAATCCCCGAAAGAGGTATCCCACTGGCCATCTCCTTCAAAATCCCATCGGAAACTGAGCTGATCCAGGGAATCTTCGTCATCGCGGGTGGCTGAAGCATCCAGAAGAAACCGGGTATAAATGTGTCCCTTGCCGGGAACAATGGTTAATCCCGGTTTAGGAGCCGAATAGCCCCGGGCAACCGCAATGGTAAAGTTTAGCGTATCGCTGGCGCCATCGAGGTTGGTCATTTCCAGTCGCGGTTTCCAGGTGTCGGGTACATAATAGCGATGCTCATACACAAGTAAGCGTGTAAATGGTGTATCCCAGTTTCCGTCGCCATCCCAGTCCCACCGCGTGAACACTTTTGATCCCCTGCCGGTCCGGCTCTCCGACCGGCTCAGGTCAAAGGAGAAGGTTTGGGTGGTATTTCCTGATACCGGTGACAAAGTAGCATGGATAACAGGCGGCAGAACCTGGCCCTCCTTCTTGCAGGATGGGAGCAGGAAAGCTGCCAGTAAAATCGCCCAAAGTCCAGATTTTAAGCACATTTGTTTTCCGTTGTAGGTTGTCAGTTATCAGTTATCGGTTGCAGGTTGCAAGTTGCAGGTTTCGCAACAGCGCCCCCTCTCCCGTGAGCTTGCGAACGCGGGAGAG
>JAZDGR010000057.1:0-4001 GCA_043806735.1 bacterium
GTACGTTCGGACTGGCTTTCTGCCGTTTCAGGGAATTTACCAACCGGGTCTTAGCCAATGCAAACTCCTCTTCATCCCAGCGGGGTTCCAGCAGGATCTCGTTGACCAGGGCCAGTACACTATCGTAATTTCTGACCAGCGAATTGGCACTGATAGTAATGCTTGTCCCTGAGGTGCTCATGTTGATGTTGGCTCCCAGCTTCTCAATCGCCTCTTCCAGCTCGAGCGGGGTTCGGTTACGGGTGCCTTCCATCATCAGCTCCGAAACCAGGTAAGCCACTCCGGCTTTGTCGGGTTTGTCGAGGTAATGACCCCCTTTCAATACCACATTGAAATTTACCAGCGGCAATTCGTTCTGCTCGATGCCGTAAACTTTCATCTGATTTGCCAGCACATCCTCCCACACAACCGGAAGGTTGAGCAGCGGATCGGGCCCGTCGGCAGGCATGACCGAACGGTCGAAACCGGCCGGCGTCTTCACAATCTCTTCCTCTGTCACATCAGCAATCTCGACCTGGGTTGCTTCGGTAATACTTTCTTCAACAACGCCCGCTTTCACTGAATTTTCAGCAACCAGTTCGAGTTGTCCTTTCGGGACAAAACTGGTAGCGAGGTATGGTTTGTTTTTGATGTATTTATCATATACCCGGAGAATGTCCTCTTTGGTCACGGCTTTGGTCCGTTCCAGATCCTTCTTGTAATAGGACGGATCCCCTTTGTCTTCGTTGTAGGAAGCCAGTTGAAATGATTTCCCCAGGATACTACTGATGCCGTTATAGAAATTTGTCTCGAGGCCGGCCTTGATCCGCTCCACATCTTCTTCCGTGAAGCTTTCGGTTTCGAATAGTTGAAATGCTTCATTAATCGCCTGTTCCACTTCTTTCAGGCTCACTCCATCGTTCGCCGTGACCACGAGTTCGAACGTTCCGGCGATCTCCTGGGCGCCGTTGTACGCATACTGACTCGAGGAGAGTTTCTTCTCCTTCTCCAGCACTTTGTATAAGGGAGCTTTTTTTCCCTGGGAAAGGAGCTGCCCCAGGTAATCCAGCGCATAGGCGGCGTCGCTGTATGCTTCCACCGTGGGCCAGATCATCCGGAACTGGGGAGCTTTGGCAAAATTGTCTTCGTGGTAAACTTTAATGGTTTCATTCAGGGTGACCGGAATGGGAGTTGGGTCTGTCACATCTCCACCACGGGGAATTTCACCAAAATATTTCTGAATCAGCTTTTTGGCTTCATCCACATCAAAATCTCCGGCGAGGACCAGCGTCGCGTTGTTGGGCACGTACCATTGTTGATGAAACCCCTTGACATCATCCACCGTGGCGCTTTTCAGATCCTGCATCTCGCCGATGACTGTCCAGCTGTAAGGATGTCCTTTCGGATAGAGGTTGGTGGCAATCACCCATTCGGTAAAGCCGTAGGGCTGGTTATCGACATACTGCCGTTTTTCATTCTGAACGACATTCTGCTGGATGTTGAAGGCATTTTCCGTAACCGTATTGATCATGTACCCCATCCGGTCTGATTCCATCCATAGGATTTTTTCCAGGGCATTTTTCGGAACCACTTCAAAATAGGTGGTGGCATCGTTGCCGGTTCCACCGTTGAGCGTCCCTCCGGCATCCTGGATGATCTTGAAGAACTGGTCTTCGGGGACATTTTCCGATTTCTGGAACATCATGTGTTCGAACAGATGGGCAAAGCCCGTGCGGCCTTCCGTTTCGCGGTTGGATCCCACGTGAAAACGGATGGCAAGGGCAACAATCGGATCGGATCGGTCAACGTGAAGGATCACATCAAGACCGTTTGGCAGGGTGTACTTTTCATAGACGATGTTGAGGTCGTCGTTCTGGCAATTGCATCCCAGCAATACAAAAACGAGTATTGCCAGCATCGTGAAAAAAGTGTTCTTCATGGTTTTACTTTCTTTGTGAATATTCAGGATTGGTTTCTTTCTGAAAAAGAGAGCAAAACTAAAAAAAATTATGGAAGCTCCGCTATTTCGATTTCATGCTTTTCGCATTCACAATGAAGAAGTAGATCAGAAATCCGAGCGAGATGGCGACGAGCTCGATTCCGACGGGTAGGAATGAGTCATCACTAGTTTCGAAATCAATGGCTCCGGTGCGGACAAAGATTTCGATAAGGATCAATCCGGCGCCGGCGAGTAACGCGATCAACCCCCATTTGAGGTTAGGATAGCGATAACTTTCACCTGTAACGACGGGAGTAGGATCAAGGATTCCTGCTTTTTCAAGATGACCGGATTTGATGATTTTACGTTTTAACAGATAGTCGGTGAACACTTTAATCAGCATATACACGCCGTAAAAAACAGTGCCGACGATGACAATTGTTCCAAGAGTTTCCATTTTTTCTTATTTTTATGTTATCATTTGAACAATTTGTCGGCCGGCTGGAAAAAAGGTTGCAGAAAATCCGGTTTATTTTTTTGCAACATATTTCCTTCCCGGGCGACCCATATCAAAATGGATGATGCTACGCTGATCGCGCAGGTGCAGGCTGGAAATGCTCATGCATACAGGTTTTTGGTTGAAAAGCATAAGAACCTCGTGTGGCACATGGTGTTGCGGCTCGTCAACCGGCAGGAAGATGCGGAAGATCTTACCCAGGAGGTATTTTTCCGGGTATTCCGGGACCTCGGAAAATTCCGGGGAGAAGCCAAGCTTTCCACCTGGATCGGCGCGATCACCTACAACATGTGCATCAGCCATTTGCGAAAAAAAGGAAGGGAGATCATGGTCCCGGTAGACGATTATACTCCGGTAGCCCGAGGAAAAATTGCCACGGAAAGCGCCGAACAGGCAATGGACAGGAACAGCCTGAAAAAACTGATCCATCAGGTGATCGAATCGCTGCCTGTCCAGTACCGCACCGTCATCACCCTGTTTTACCTGGAGGAACTCTCCTACAAAGAGATTGAAGAGATCACCGGGATGCCCGACGGAACCGTCAAGAGCTACCTCAACCGGGGACGGCAGATGCTCCGTGAGAAACTGGTGCACCTGGTTCCCGATATAAATCCGGTTTTGATCCCAACTGAATCCTGATTAATTTTGCCGACATGGAAAAAGAGACTCACCCGCTGACTGACCTCGATGCGTTGATCCTGGAAACCCTGAAAGAAAAACCCGAATGGGAACTTTCGCTTTCGTTTACCGACACCCTCTTGCAGAAGGTCGAACGCCGGCTGCGCTGGCGCGAACTCCTCCGGGAATTTGCGCTTAAAGTAGGAATCGTAGCTGGTGCCTTAATCATCCTGCTTCTCTGTTTGATCTTTCCGGCCCGCGAAGTCTCCCGACCCATCCTCACTTTGGTAACTGCCAACTGGCAACTAGTTACAGGCTTCTCGCTGCTGGTTTTGTTCACCTTTTTCTCCGACCAGGTTCTCTTAAAGTTCTACCATTTCAAAATCAATGCTTCCCATAAGTGATTCAGGGTTACAACCTTTGGACGCTTTTTACGCAACTTTCATCCATTCAAACGGCTGCCCATAAAAAACCCCTCCCTGATTTGGGGAGGGGCCAGGGGAGGGGCAATCACCCCCTTTCGTTTACAACCAGAGGTAGACTGTTCCGCTATTGGTTCCGTGGTGCCAGTCCACCTTGTATTTGGTCGGACAGGCCGGAGGAATCACCGGTTGGTTGTTGCTGTCGTATCCGTAGGTTAGGGTAGCGCCTTTATCTGCTCCCGGAATATCGATAGTCTGAATTCCGTCGCAGGGATTGAAGTTGCAAACCTGGCGGAAGTGGACCGGCTGCGGGGTGGAGATATAGAACTGGTCGCCGTTGCGGGCTACTCCCCAGGTTACCAGGTTGGAGTAAGCGCCTACCTGGCCAAAGCCGTCAACGCCAATCACAAACTGCCCGAGCATCCCGGTATAGATACAGCGGCGGGCGATGTTCCAGGTGCGGTTGGTATTATCCTCAAATTCCACGGTCATGAAACCATTCGTCCGGTGAATGATATGATCAATC
>JAZDGR010000058.1:0-17725 GCA_043806735.1 bacterium
TCATGGATTAAACTACTTTTTTGTTTTTCTTCAAGTTGGTTCTTTATTGCTCCGGGAAAAACATTCTTCCTAATGGCTGAAACAAAACATTTTATTCCGGATTTATTCAAACCCAAACGGGTTTGGAAATTTGAAACAAATGCATTACTTTTGATGGAGGTCCTGGTCTTCATATATCTTAAGTTTTTGGTGAAAGACTAACCTAAGATAATGATTATCAGGGCCTTAACTACATTTATTTAGAATTTTTATAAAAAAGATATTAACATTAAAATATTGAATTACTAATAGTTAAAAAAGTTCACACGGCAAATACTTGTCTTAATTTTGACCATCAATTAATCTTCGAAATCTCAATATTATCAATACTTTTATTGCACAATCTCAATTTACCAAAGTAGAAATAGTCATTAGTCAAAAAGTCAATAAGTCCTTCTTCCCTCTTCCCTCTTCCCTCTAACCTCCTCCTTGGAGTACGGTTTAAAAAAGAGCTTCGTAAAGATATAGGCGAAGATTTCGTTCATCACTTCCCGGAAGCCTTTGCTGGTTTTCCACCAGTTGTCGGGCCCGTAGTAAAAATTTTTTGCTGCGATGATCCCGACCCGGATTGAATCTCCGAGAGCGGCCTGAAACATCATCTGGCTTCGGCGGCTGTGAACCCCATAACTCATCAGGTTTATCGATTTGACTTCAGGATGGTACCGGTGAAGATATTCTCCCAGTTCCAGCGCCGAATTAAAGGTCCGGTCATTGAGGATTTCTTCCGTGGCAACCGAAACAAGACGCGTGGAATCAAATCCCATTTTTTTTAATGATGAGGCGGCAATGCTGGCCGTATTACCGTACGCTACAAGCAGGTGCCCCCATTCCAGCGGAGTGCCTGTTGTGATCAAAAGCTGATAGGGATACTCGCGAAACTCTTTCATGGCGTCCTCCAGCACATAATCCGGAACTGCTCCTTCCAGGACAAGAACAGGCGCTTTCTCCCGGTGAGTCGGTGCCAGAAAGTCATAGGTCAGATGAATCAACAGAAAAAGGGCAGAGCCAACCACCACCAGGATGGTAAGCCAGCCCCAGATGGTTAGTCCCCACCTGGTTTTCTTGTTGATAATCCCAAAATGTTTTACCGCTTTGCTCATAACTTCTATTCAGCTAGATGTTCTATTCTCAACAGATCGTTGACTGTTTTGACCGGATTGAAGGTGATGATCGGGACCTCTACAAACACCGTGATCCATCTGGCCATCGCCCCGTTCCATAATCCCGGAAGCTCCTGGGCTTTCAGGGTTTTCCCCCCGGTTGACTTCAAGGAAATAAATCCGGTTTTTTCGTCGACGAACTCCGCAAGGTCGAACGGTTCTCCACGGTAGTTTTTTACCGAGCATACCAGGTCGACCGGATTAAAATGAGTTGATCTATTCACGATGTCTTTTTGGACCGGATCGGTAAGATCAATCTGCGAGGATTCTATAATCTGCAGGGAAACGCCTTCACCGCCGTTCTGAACCCAGAAAGGCCCCCCGCCCGGTTCCCCTTCGTTTTTCACCATTCCGCATACCCGGATGGGACGATTCAGCCGATCGACCAGAAAAGTTTGCCTGGCTTCTGGAGAAAGTCGGGCAAAATTATCGGGGAAGATCATAAAAAGGTGATCGGACGCAAACCGGATCATTTCCTGAAGTTTTTCGTCAGAAATGAATTGACCTTCTGCTTCCCGAAGGAACTGGTGGATTTTATCCCGGATATACAACAGATAGCCCCCGATAAGCCTTTTGTACCTGTAGGTCTGACTCTTCAACCGGTCGGGGATGATGTTATCAATGTTCTTGATAAAGATGATATCCCCAGCAATCCGGCTCAGGTTCAGGAGCAGGGACCCGTGTCCGCCCGGGCGGAACAGAATCGCACCGTCAGCCGTCCGGAATGGTTGGTTGGATTCGTCTACGGCAATGGTGTCGGTAGAAGGCATCTGTTCTGAGAATTCGATTTCATAGGAAACGCCGAACAGTTGCTCGTAGGTCGCCTTTTCTGCCCTGAAAAGTTCATCGAATTTGGCCCTGTGCTCCGGCGAGATGGTAAAATGGATCCGTGAAATTCCGTCCTGGCTTTTGGCATAGTGAGCGGCTTCAACCAGGTGCTCCTCAGCCGAAGTCCTGGCGCCTTCAGGGTAATCATGGAACTGCAATAGTCCTTTAGGAAGAGCGGAGTAATTCAATCCTTTCTCGTCCAGAATATAATTAAGGAGTTCATTCAGGTTCCATGATTCTGTCAACTGCTTGTATGTTAATCTATGGGCGGACAAGATGTGGGTCAGTTTCCGGTAAAAGGCAATCTCGGGAAGGTGAGAAATCAGGTAATGAACAGAGTTGAAATCGGCATCCTGCAAATACTGTTCGATCTCTTTCTTTTTCCCGCCAAACGATTCCCTGAATTCAAACAGATGCTTGAACATGCGGGATGCAGCGCCCGAGGCGGGAACGAATTTTACCACCCTCGATTTTTCGAGGTGGTTTTTGAAGTAATTGATAAAATAAGTGATTTCATCATCGCAGAAAGAAAAGATTCCGTCACCTTTAACCGCAGGCCTGGTAAGCCGTATGGTGGGAAATCCATGGATAAAATTCTCAATCTGCTTGTCTATGGTGGAGAGGGGAATTCCTTTAGATCTGAATTGTTTCACATCCTCTTCCGAAAACATAAGCGGATTTTTTGTACTTTTATCGCAACAAATATATTTGAAAAAAATGAGAAGACTATCCGGAATCTTTTTTATCTTTTTGTTATCGCAGAGTGCGCTGCCACAGGTAGCTCCTGATAAATACTTCGTGGAATTTACGGATAAGAACAACTCACCCTATTCCATTGACAGGCCATGGGAATTTTTATCACAGCGGGCGCTTGACCGCAGAGCTATTGCATCCATTTCGATTGAGATCAACGATCTGCCGGTAAATCCCAATTATGTTGAAGCAGTCAGGTTGATAGGAGTGGATGTTATCACCCGCTCCAAATGGTTTAACGGGATTACCATTTATACGCCAAACCCGTCGCTGATCGACCAGATCGAACAGTTGCCGTTTGTCCTTAACGTACTCAAAAATGGTCCGAAGTCCCTTCCGACCCAGCCGTTTGATGATAAATTCGCAATGGAAAAGCCCTGGCTCAACCCGGGCTCCTCCGGTACGCCGGTCTCTTTAAAAGTGGCTGATTCAGCTGAATACGGACTCTCTTTTACCCAGGTTCATATGGTCAAAACCGATCTGCTGCATAACCTTGGTTTCCGCGGATACGGAAAGGTGATCGCTGTCCTGGATGCGGGTTTTCAGAATGCCAATTCCTTATCTCCATTCGACAGTCTGTGGCAAAACAACCAGATTCTTGGAACGCGTGATTTTGTTACGCCCGGTGGTAACGTTTTTGTCGGCCATCCGCACGGGATGGAAGTCCTCTCAATCATGGGAGGGTACGTCCCGGGGCAGCTGATTGGAATGGCTCCGAAAGCTTCGTTCTGGTTGCTGAGGTCGGAGGACACGGGTTCAGAGTATCTGATTGAAGAGTACAACTGGGTTTCTGCTGCTGAATTTGCCGACAGTGCCGGAGCAGATATCATCAACTCCTCCCTGGGATACACGGTGTTTGATGATTCAACCCAGAATCATACCTGTGCCGACATGAATGGGAATACCACACCGGTAACCCGCGGGGCGAACATCGCCTTCAGCAAAGGAATTCTGGTGGTAAACAGCGCAGGGAACGGGGGCGGGAATCTGAATTTTCCGTGCGTAAGTGCTCCGGCCGACGGCACCGATGTCCTGGCAATTGCAGCCGTTGATTCCCTGGGGCAGTATGCCTCTTTCAGCTCTACCGGACAGGTGAACGGTGCCTATGTCAAACCAAACGTTGCCGCCATGGGGAAACTGACCGTCCTTGCTATCCCCGATGGATCGATCTCCCGTTCGAATGGAACCTCTTTTTCGTCACCCATCGTTGCCGGTTCCGCTGCTTGCCTCTGGCAAGCTTATCCGCAGTATTCAAATGCTACCCTGAAAATGGCCATAGAAGGATCGGGTTCACAATATACTTCCCCCGATAAGTACCTTGGATATGGAATTCCCGATTTTTTCAAAGCGTTTGAAAGACTTCTCCGGGTGAATTCTCTCAAGGCGCCCGGCTCTGTTTCTGTCTACCCGAATCCGTTTGCCGGAGATGACCCTCTCAGGATGAATATCCGTCTTGTTACCGGGCAACTTCTCAGACTTGAATTGGTGGATATTACGGGCAGGAAAATTCTTGAGAAAGATAACATCCCATGTGCTGCCGGTGAGAATACGGTATCATTATCCGGCCTTTCCGGTTTGAAACCGGGACTGTATATCCTGAAGATCCAGTCCCAGAATGGCACTGACCTTCATGAAACAATCAAAATCCAGCGGGTAAAACGATAAGGATCTCCTAAAGTCCCGGAAACTTCATCTCTTCCATTTCCGAAAAAAAGAAGCGGCATTCTTTCAGGGCGTTCTCATCGCTATCGGAACCGTGTACGGCGTTGCGGGTAAGATCGGTAGCGAAAAGATTCCGGATGGTACCAGGAGCCGCTTTTGCCGGATCGGTAGCACCGATCAGTTCCCTGTAGGCGGCAACGGCATTTTCTTTCACAAGGATAGCAGCCACGATCGGGCCGGAAGTCATATAATCAGTAAGGGTTTCAAAAAACGTTTTCCCTTTATGGATTTCATAAAAGGCTTCAGCTTCCCGTTTGCTCAGGTGAACCATCTTTAAAGCAGTGATCCGGAATTCTTCGCTGGAAATCCTGTCAAGGATCTTCCCGGTATGGCCCTGTTCCACGGTGAGGGGTTTAATCATGGTGAATGTTCTGTTCCCGGTCATTGCGTTTGGTTTGCCGGCAAAAATACGGATAATTTCAAATTGTCGTACTTTTGCACCCACACTCATGAAATTCCTTCAGCTTGGAAAGTGCAGATTTTAATGCTGTCAGGGAGTTGCTCTCCGAACCAAAAAAAATTCTTCTGACAACACATACCAATCCCGACGGCGATGCCATCGGTTCCAGCCTGGCTTTTTTCCGGTACCTCAAAAAGAAAGGGCACCACGTTCACGTAATGTCTCCGGATGCATCTCCTTCCTTTTTAGCCTGGATGGGGGGGCACGATCAGATTCTTATTTACAACCCGGATGAGAAGAGGTGCAGGCAACTTATTGAGGAAGCGCAGCTGATTTTCTCTCTTGACTACAATGACCTGTCCAGGTTGAGCAAAGCGGCCGACCTGGTGAAGGGTTCCGGGGCTATAAAGATTCTGATGGACCATCATCTCTACCCGGCTAACCACTTCGATTTTCAGATTTCGGCGGTGGAAATCTCCTCTACCGCAGAGCTGGTTTTTGAATACATTGTCAGTGCGGGAGATAGTGCCTTTATTGACCGGGTCATTGCCGAATGCATCTATGCGGGTATTGTAACAGATACGGGTTCGTTCAGTTACTCCTGTAACTATATCAAAACGTACCTGGTCGTTGCGGAGCTCTACCGGTATGGAATTGACGGGGAACATATTCACCGGCTTGTTTATGACACGTTTTCTGAAAAACGGCTTCGCCTTCTGGGATATTCCTTAAGCGAAAAGCTGGTTGTGCTACCCGAGTTTCATACGGCCTATATATATCTCTCAGCTTCTGATTTGGAACGATATGATTACCAGGTGGGAGATACCGAGGGGGTGGTTAATTATGCCCTTTCGATTCAGGGAATCAACCTCGCGGCCTTATTCACTGAAAGAGATGGAAAAATCATGATCTCATTCCGGTCGAAGGGGAACTTTTCTGTTGAGAAACTTGCCCGGGACTTTTTTGAGGGAGGCGGCCATTCCAACGCGGCAGGAGGTACAAGCTATTTTCCGATGGATGAGACCGTTACTAAATTCAGAAACCTCCTTCCCCTCTTCCAGGAACAGCTTAAAAATACGTATTGATGGGAAGTCCGATTAAAAACCCATCGCTCAGTTTGTGCATCGGGATCCTCTTGCTATTCATAAGCCTTCCTTCCTGTAAAAATGATCCTCAGTCGGTCAGGTCTACCTCGAATATCCGGATGTTGGATGAACAGGTGATCCGGTATAACCGGGGTGTTATCAAGACAGAGGATCAGGAGATCCAGGATTTTCTGACCAGGTATCAATGGGATATGACCCTGACCCCGACGGGATTAAGGTATTTAATATACCGCAAAGGAACGGGCAGAAAGGCTGAGAAAGGATTGTCGGCCTCGGTCAGTTACGAACTCAGGTTATTGAACGGGAAACTGGTTTATTCATCCGATTCGGCCGGATTAAAAGAGATCCTTCTTGGACATGGCGGAGTGGAAAGCGTATTAGAGGAAGGGCTGTTGCTTCTGCATCAGGGCGATAAAGCCAAATTCGTCATCCCCTCTTACCTGGCATTCGGATTGCTGGGCGATCAAAACATGATTCCACCTGGGGCAACCCTCATCTATAACATTGAATTGGTTCGGTTAAGTGAACCTCAGAGCAATGTTCATAAATAGTGAAATCTTTGAGACCACGAAAAAAGATATCCCTATGAAATATAATATATTTGATTCCGTTATGGCGTACGGGCCTTTGGAATACCTTCATGGTTATTTTCTGTTGATAATTCCATCAGTGCTCGCGTATGGCAAAGAGGGAATAGAAGGATATGTTCCTCCTTTCATTTTTTTAATTTATCCGGTTGAGATTCGTGAAGTAAAATAATTATAACAAACAGTGAAATAGATATGTATATGAAAAAAGTGTTCATTAACCCGCTAACCATTTTGTTTATGGTTGCGCTGACTTCGTTAGGTTGTTCTTCGAAATTTTCAGGATTTGACAAAACAGAATCCGGCCTCTACTACAAGATATACAAGGTGAGTGAGGATACGATGAAAGCAAAAACAGGGGATTTCATTTCTTTGGATATGAGATACGCAAATGAGAAGGATTCCGTATTATTCGATACCCGTGCGAATAAGGGGCAGCAAATTCGTTTCCAGCTTCCCCCATCCGATTTTCAGGGAGATCTTTACGAAGGCATCCGAATGATGTCGCCTGGTGATAGCGCTGTTTTCCTGATCAACAGCGATTCCTTGTTTACGAAGACATTCCGGATGCCCAAACGACCTGATTTTATCGACAGTAATTCCGTGTTGAAGTTTTACGTAACGTTGCACTCAGCCGAATCCGTCGAATCCTTACAGGCGAAAGAAAAGGAATTGTTAAAGGTGTACCTCGAATCAAATCAGATATTGGCCGAGCCTCTCGGATCGGGACTTTATTATGTTGAAACCGTTTCCGGCGCCGGAAAGAAAATTGATACAGGAGCCGTCGTGAAAATGCACTTCATTCTTTCCCTTTCTAACGGAGCCCAGGTATTTTCCTCCTATGACAGGGGAGAACCCTTGCAAATGACATTTGGAAAACCCTTTGATACACCGGGTTTTGATCAGGGCATCGGGATGATGAAGAAAGGTGGAAAAGCAAAACTGATCGTGCCAAGTGAAATCGCTTTCGGATCAGCAGGCAGAGGATCTGTAATTCCTCCGTACTCTATGCTTATTTATGATGTGGAGGTTTTCGATGTCTTATCCAAAGCCGAAAACGATAAACAACAAGCGGAGAAGAAAAAGCAGGATGAGCTGAAAAAAACGACAGTTCAAAAGGAGGAATCCGGAAAGTTGCAAAAGTACCTGGTTGAAAACAAAATTACTGTGAAACCTACTCCCAGTGGCCTCTATTTTATCGAACAGCAGAAAGGCACCGGAGCGAAAGCAGAACCCGGGAAACGGGTGAAGGTTCATTACACCGGGAGACTACTCGACGGAACCAAATTCGATTCCTCCGTTGACAGAGGTGAACCGTTTGGCTTTACACTTGGGAAAGGCCAGGTGATCAAAGGCTGGGACGAAGGAGTCGCCCTGATGAATGTGGGAGGCAAAGCGACGCTGATCATTCCTTCTTCCATTGCATATGGTGACCGGGATATGGGAACCATCCCACCATTTTCAACCCTGGTATTTGACGTAGAACTCATTGAAGTTGAATAGACAAACAACCGGCAGGTGAAGAGATCCATTGTTGTTGCATTCCTCTTACAGTATCTTCTGCCAGCCACAGGGATAGCCATCACTGCCGACTTCAGTTTTACAAAAGCCTGCCTGGGATTACCAACTACGCTGACTAGCACATCCAAGCCTGCCGATAGCATTTTTAAAGTTTTATGGGATCTGGATGGGGATGGCCGGTTTAATGATGCTATCGGAGATACCGTGAAGAACACCTATCCCAACCCGGGCTTCTACTACGTGGGTGTTAAAGTCATTGCTTTTTCGGGTGCTTCCGATGCAGTTTATAAAATGGTTCCGGTTGCACAGGTTGACGCCGCATATTCAGTTGACCTCTCCTGCCTGAACCTTCCCGTACATTTTTTTAACGAATCTGTTGTGGTTGCAGATACCGTGTTTCAATATATCTGGAATTTCGGAGACGGAACCCCAACCAGCTTTCTCCGCAACCCTACTCATAATTATGCATCCGCCGGATTATATACGGTTAAACTCACGGTTATTTCCTTATCAGGTTGCATTGACTCTGTGAAAACAACCCTCGAAATCAAGGATTCGCCGCTCGTGGAGATCTCCTTTTCAGGTGACACAATTTTTGATATCGGCGACAGTGTTATCGTAACAATCGTAGGGATTTATGACAGCGTCTTCTGGAGTACCAGTGCAACTACAAACTCCATTGTGATCAGCACAGCCGGGTACTATTACGTCCAGGGTTACAGGAATGGATGTTACGGGGAGAGGTATTTTACGATTACCGTGATAGAAGATAACTCCGTGCGAATCATGTCCATTATCACGCCCAATGGCGATGGATTTAACGATCAGTGGGAGATTCTGAACATGGAACAGGTCGCACCCTGCCAGGCTGATGTTTACGACAGGTGGGGCGAAAAGGTGCTCTCTTCTTCTCAATACAACAACGACTGGGAAGGAACCTTTAACGGGAAAGCATTGCCGAATGATACCTACTATTATTTTGTGAGATGCGGAGACGGTGGGCTAAGAAAAGGAAGCCTGAATATTGTGAAATAAAGTTAAGCTACAGGATGACCGGATATTTCAGACATTGGAGTTCTTTTGTGTTTCTGATGATTGGCATTTCAGGAGCATTGAGGGCCCAGCTGTTTCCCGTCATGGACCAGTACCTGCTGAATCCGACCAGCATCTCACCTGCCTTTGCCGGGAAAGATTACCCGTTTGAGGTTTTCCTGACCAGCCGGATCGAATGGACCGCCGTCCCCGGACATCCGATTATCGGATCCTTGAACCTGGATGGGGCTCTCCCCAAACGACTGGGGATCGGCGGAAATATTACGATCAACAACGCAGGACCACTTCATAACCTGACCCTGAATCTTGACCTGGCATATCATCTGAAAGTGGCTATCGATCATACGCTTAGCTTTGGCCTTAATGTGTCATATTATCAGAATGTTCTGGATCTTATCAATGCGGTGCTGAAGGACCCCAACGATCCCTTGCTGGCAGGCCGGTCAGAGATTTCCGAATCGTATGTCAACATGGGGGCAAGCCTTCTCTATACCTGGAGAACCCTTGATATTTGTATTGCCTTTCCGCTTCTTTTCAACAACGAATCTTTCTACAGCGGGGAGAGCATCTATTCTCATGTCCTGACAATGGACCGGAACTTCCTTGCCTACATCGGGTACACGCTGAAAACAAAGACAGACTGGAGCTGGAAATTTGGCTTTCTCTATAGGAAAACGCAATTTGCCCCCATGTCGTTCGACATCAGCGCCCTGGCCTTATACAAAGATCTTGGATGGCTGGGATTGATTTACAGAAAGAATAACATCATTTGCATTACCGGAGGATTGATGATTTCCAAAGGGCTTAAATTCAATTACAGTTACGAATATTCCCCCTCAACGATGAGCGGGAAATCTTATGGCACCCATGAAATCACCCTGGGCTACCAGATGATACCAAAATCGGAAAAACCCTCCTTAAAGGAGTATATCAAATGAACCAGGATACAGGAACATACAGATACCTGAGAAGGGGTGCTCTTGGGATTCTCCTTCTGATTGGACTTACGGTCTCCTTTTCTTCTCAAGCTCAGCCATACCAGACCAAGCAAGGAGGTATTTGTTTCCGGGTGGACAACAATCCGGCCCTTTCGAAACTACACCAGTTTGATTCGCTCTTTTCGGCCTATGATAACCATTTCAGCCTGGCAATCACCTCCTGGGTTCTGCCATTATCACCGGAATATATAGATTCACTGATCAGCCTGAGTGCCAAGGGTCATGAGGTGATGGACAATACGCCCACTCATCAGACCCAGTTTTTCAACCTGCTGAATGCAGCCGACACCTCGCTTTTTGCCGGGAATCCGGGGGTTGATCATTTTTATCAATTCAAGGTCTGCCTCAAATACGCCGCCGTGGATACCTTTCAGTCTCACAATGAAGGACTGGTCAATGTTTACGGTAATATGGTTATTAGCCATAATCCGGGTGAATTTGTCGATCTCACAGGAAATCCGTACTTCTTTGCACTTTATCTGAACTCAGTCAACAAAGTTTTTTTATGGTATAACCGACAGGCTGTCAATCCTGCGGATCCGGACACCGTCTTTATCCAGTCCTTCTGGGAAGAACCGGTCAACCTGGGGATCCTGCTGAACCTCCGATATCATAAACTTACCCAGCAGAATGTGATCATGGACCCGAATGCAGTCCTTCTTCTGGGACAGAGATCCCTCGACATTTTCTATCAATCTGGTATTCCAAGGCCGCAAACCTGGATTCACCCGGCGGGGCAGATGCCCTTTATCAACGGTTACCAGATAAAATCCAACCTGGGAGATTCCCTCCTGTACCAGGCAGGATCAAACTATGCCAACAAGGCCTACCTCTGTTACAATGAATTTAATCCACAGGGAATCTGTCAGTTTGGAATGCAGAATGACGAAATTTTACTCGAGAACCACAGTTTTGAATGGAACAAACACCTGATTTCCGACCATGTAGCGAAGCATTACCTGAAGATCAGCGTTTCCACCTTTTCGAATCCGCTTGGAGGGTGGAATGCCTTCATCCAACGGGTCGATAGTCTCCTTTCCTGGTGTGCCGAAACGAGTATCCTCGTCGGCACTTATTCCGCATGGAGAACCTGGCTCTACGACAGCCTGCCAGGCCGGGTAGTCAATGTTTTCCCAAACCTCAACGTGGACCGTGATGGGGATTTCTATCCCGACGGGTATGATCAGGCGACGTGGATAAATAGCGTATATGATACATCCGATGGAGTTCCGGTTAGCGGGAATTGCAGCTTTATACTGAACCAGCCCGGCTATTTTTGTCAGGTTACGCAATTAGCCGGATTGGAAAAAGGGAATAACCTTTTTAAGATCTGGACGAAGAGTACGGGACTCGATACATGCTTCGTATCGGTGCAGTTCAGCTTTCCGGAAACAGGTTACGTCCAATCCTTTGATTTCTTGGTCGATACGACCGGTTGGACGAAGCAGGCTACGTACATTGATGTCCCGGATTCCATATCCCTGGTGAATATTGTGATCACCCGCACTGATACGATGCCGGATACGGTTAGGATCAGTGGCATGCAATTTAATTCTGCGGGATTCTTAAGAAGATCAGCTCTGCCCACACAGATTGTCACCCAGATTGAACAATTCTCAAACATCGACCTCTACAACCTGGTCATTGATACAATCTATCCCCCATCCACAATTTCATGGTGGGTTCAGGGGGAAAATGTGATGAACTTTAATTTTATCTCAGGTCTGTACCTGCAACCGTTAAAACCTCAGTCGTTCTGGACCGGACAGGACACGGCCTGGCTAATGGCCCTGAGTCCGGACGGAGTTCGGGATAGCTGTCTATTGACATATCAATCCATTCCGATCGAAGGCTTTTGTCCTGGTGTGCCGGTTACCATCACCCTGCTTGACACGCTGGAAAATGATTTTATTCAGTGGACATCGATCCCGTTCGATTCCACCATCTCAAATCCCAATGTGTACAACCCGACGGTGAATTCGCCGGTTACCACCCTGTATATGGTGCAGGCAATCAGTCCGCTTGGACCGATCCAGTACGACAGCATCCGGATTATCAGATATCCGGAACCGCAACCTTTGTTACCAGCCGATACCAGTCTTTGCAGTGGCGACTCGGTAAGTTTCACCGCCACCGGAGGAGTGCATTACCTCTGGAGTACAGGGGACACGACAGCTACCATTGTGGTTTCGCCTGACAGTTCAACCACCTATACGGTATTCATTACCAACCAATTCGGATGTTCCGGCACGGATTCCACCCATGTTACTATCTGGCAACGGCCCGAGGTTCATATGTGGGGAATCTGGCCTGCCTACTGTACCTACGACATCACTTCATCGGTCTTTGGCGACCCGCCTGGGGGAACGTTCTCCGGACCTGGCTTGTATGGTGACATTTTCTATCCTGATTCGGCAAATATCGGAGAGAACGTCCTTTATTACGTTTATACTGATACCACGGGATGCTTCAATTACGACAGCACGATAGTTTATGTTTATCCGAGACCCGCGATTCTTCCTCAGCCTTCAGATACGATTTGTGCCGACCAATCCATTACCCTGAATGCCGGATCAGGAAATGACTCTTATCTATGGTCAAACGGTGTGGCGGATTCTATCGTGACGGTGGATACTGCAGGTATCGGGCTTGGCCCATATATGCTTTGGGTTTACGTGACCAAGGATGGGTGTGTGAATATGGATACAGCTTATCTTACATTCGTGGAATGTCCCATCGGAATTGAAGATCAAAACGAAAAAACTGCATTCCGGATTTTCCCCAATCCTGCCGGTGAATTTGTGAACATTGAATCCACCGCTTCTAGGCCAATTCGGTTTACAGCGGAAATTCTGAATTCAAAAGGGCAGGTGCTAATCTCTAAACCGGATAATTTTAATCAAACAAAGATCATTTTGAGTGAGATTCCGGGAGGAATTTATCTTCTGAGGATATCATTACCCAATAATGTCTTCCATTACCGGGTGGTCAGGTTTTAATCAGTAAATCTCCAGCTTCTCAATAATCGTTAACAAATCGTTGGGGCGGTATGGTTTTGCCAGGTAATCATCCATGCCCACATCCAGACATGTTTCCTTGCCTGTAACCATAATGTGGGCTGTAATGGCAACAATCTTAACAGGATAGAAGTTTTGAGCTTCTTTTTTATCCATCTTTTGCAGTTTCTGGAGCTCAATCTCCCGCATGTGCCTCGAAGCTTCCAATCCGTCCATGATGGGCATCGCTATGTCCATGAGAATCAGATCGTAAAGATTTTCCTGGAATTTTTCCAGTGCCACTTTTCCGTTTTCAGCAATATCAACGGAATGGCCTTCCCGCTGCAATGTGGTCACCGCAAATTTCTGGTTGAGCAGATTGTCTTCCACAAGAAGGACTTTCAGCGATCTTGTTTTATGTGGTTTCGCAACAGATGCCTCATTCTGTTGTTTCAGCATGGCTTCATCTCCGACAGAAAAAAGCAACGTAAACCAGAAGGTTGAACCCTTTCCTTTTTCACTGATTATACCCATCTTTCCGTTCATCAGGCGGGTGAGGTTCCTGGAAATCGAAAGGCCCAGACCGGTTCCCTCGAATTCCTGGATCAGGCGATTTTCCAGTTGCGCAAACTCATTGAAGAGCGTTTTTTGTTCTTCTTCGGAGATGCCGATCCCGGTGTCGGTTACCTGGAATTTCAGCAATCTCTGGTTCTCCCCAAGAGCCTTGCGATCGATTGATTCAGGGATGAAAGCGCGATCTTCTTCATCCGTGCCAATGGATTCAACGGAAATCAGAACTTCGCCCTCGTTTGTGAATTTAATGGCATTGTTGGCAAGATTGATCAGGATCTGTTTCAACCTGATTGCATCTCCGATTACACATTTCGGGATTGTGACCTCGATTTTCGAATACAGGTCAATTCCCTTCCCCTTCGCTTTCAATGACAGGAGTTTGACTACCTGATGAATTTCATCGTTCAATGAAAAAGGTTTTTCTTCAAGTTTCAGCTGACCCGCTTCAATTTTTGAAAGATCCAGGATGTCATTGATAATGGTCAATAAATTGTAGCTCGCAATATGGATGATCTCCAGAAAGTCCTTTTGTTCTTCTGTCAGATTTGTCTGGCTCAAGAGGGTATATATCCCGAGGATGCTGTTCATCGGTGTCCGGATCTCATGGCTCATATTGGCCAGAAACATGGTTTTCTTTCGGGTGGCATCTTCCGATTCCTTTTTCGCCAGTTTTAATTCGGCTTCCAACTCGTCGATCCTGCGCTGTAACTCGGCCAGTTTGTTTTCCTGTGGCATAATCAGTGTTTCTCCAGCTGATTTCGCATGATCGTGAACAACTCATTCTTGTTGATCGGTTTGGCTATGTAATCGTCAAACCCGGCTTCCAGGAGCTTTTCCCGGTCTCCGGTCATGGCATAAGCTGTTTGTGCGATAAATGGGATGCGTTTGTATTCCGCATATTGCTTGCGGATCTTCTGCATCAGTTTGATTCCATCATAAGGGGGAGGCAGATTGATGTCAAACAACATGATATCAAAAACCTTCCCCTTTGCGTGTTTGTCCTCAATGATCTTGAGGGTGGCCTCTCCGTTGACGGCTGTGGTCACCTTTCCGAGTGATTTGGTCATCTCCACCAGCACCATGGAATTCATCAGGTCATCTTCCACGATGAAGATATCCAGGTCATGTAAAGTCCTCGTTTTTCGCGATGGAGGAGCCTCCTTTTCAGGAACTTCGGCGATCTTCACATCCTGAACTGCGGGCTCTTTGGCCTTCAGGAAAATGGTGACTGTCGTACCGGTACCTTTTTCTGATTCGATCTCAATTCGTCCCTGCATCATCTCAACCAGCCTCTTGGCAATGGGCAGCCCCAGCCTTGAACCCTGCTCTGTTTTGCTGTACCCGGGGCTTTCCTGCCTGAAAGCGTTGAAAATATCGCGTAAAAAGAGCGGATCAATTCCGCAACCGGAGTCTTTTATCCGGATCGTCACTTCGTTTGAAGCAGCTTGATAATCAGAAGAAAGATTCACGAAACCTTTGGTTGTGTATTTGATTGCGTTGTCCACAACACCTCCCAGAACTTTGCTCAGCACTTTGTCATCCGCAATGGCATCTGGAACATTTTTATTGATGATATTGAACTTGATCTTCTGGTCATTGGCTTTGAATACAAACAGTTGAGCGACACTTGATAAAATGGTTGAAACGGAACAGGGTTGCAGCACAACGTCAATCTCATTTGACTCGATCCGGCTGATATCGATGATGTTGTTCAGGATGTTGATCAATCGATCCCCGCTTTCTGAAATAGCTCGGGCATATTCGAAAAGTTCCTTGTTCTCGAGAAGGGATATCTCATTTTCGAGCAAACTGGCAAACCCGATGATGTTGTTCAAAGGGGTGCGGATCTCTGAACTGAGATTGGAGAGAAAGGTATTTTTATGGAAACTCTCTTCTTCGGATCTCTTCAGCGCCTTTTTTAACGTGAGTTCGACGCTTGCCTTCAGCTTCTCTTCCTCCTTCGCATTCGTTTCCTTGGCTTCTATTTCCGATAGATGTGCCTGAAGGTTCTCAAGGTCCCGCGAGATCCTGACCAGATCTTCGTCAGCCTTTTGCTTTAAAGCCAGGGCTCTTTTTTTTGATCGGATCTGAAGAATCAGGAAAACGCAACAGAAAACGGTAAGAAAACCCAGGAATAAAAAGCCAAGCAGAAGAAATGTCGAATTCATATGCGTTATTTATAGGCTATATGCAAATCCTCTTCCGGATTCAAGGCATATTTTTCTAATCCGTTTACCTGGCCTTCTGTAAATGGGTTGTACACCTTTACCATAAATCCATGCTTCCTGAGAATATCCGGATAATCCTGTCCATATATCCTGACGTGATCAAACTGACCATACACTTGCTCTCGTTGTTGGGAAGTCGTCACCGAGGGATCATGAAATGTCGTCTGAAGGGTCCTTGATATCGGAACTTGGAGAATGGTCCATGCTCCCGGTTTAAGAACCCGGTGGATCTCCCTGATCGCTTTCTCGTCATCTTCAATGTGCTCGAGTACATGATTGCAAAGGATGACGTCAAAGGATTCCGACTCAAACGGCATGTTGGTTACATCCATCAGGTTAACTTTCCGGTCGTAATAGTATCCTTCATAGTATTTCACGCCGGATCTGTAATCCAGGTTCGGTAACGACATCAGCAAGGCACGGATACATCCTTCCGGGGCAACATGAAGAACCTTCAAAGGTGCTGTAAAGAGGTTTGTTTTTTCTTTGAGAAAAATGTAGATCAGGCGGTCGCGGTCAAGGGAAAAACACCTCGGACAAACGATGTTTTTTCTGTATCCACCGCCAACAATCTGTTTTTCCTTGAGTACGGGAAAATCAAATCCTCCGGGTAAGAGTTCCCTGAAGGAGTTTCCGCAGAAAGGACAAAAATAAGTCGACCCGCTGTACCTGAAAGAGAGATACTTTTGCCAAGCGCCCCTCAGCCTCTTACCGAGCCAGAAAGGGATCATTTTTTTTCCGGGAAACCTCATATAAAATGGATTTTGGATGAATACAAAAGTAAAAATAAGGAAATGGTGAATACAAACTACCTGATCAAATTGAATTTTTTAGAATATTTTTCTGATCCAATGGTAATTGTGCAAATATAAACACCTGATTTGTAGCTGCTTAAATCAAGCTTATTCTGATGATCCCCGGGAGACAGGTTCTCGAAAAATGCTTTTGAAATGATTTCACCGGTGATGGTATAAAGGCAAAGTTGGACTGTACTGCGTTCACTCAGGAGATAGCTGATCATGACCAATCCCGATGGCTGGAGTTGCCTGATCTGTAATTGAATGGAATTTGGATCAGGATGGGAGTCAACAGCCAGCAAAGAAGAATCGTGGCATTCGTATGCACCTATATCGTTCACCTGCGCGAATGGGCGGGAGCGGTCCCAGATGTCAAAATTCAGGTTCAGCAGGCTCATAGGTATTGCCGCATTCACGGCCGGAGAGGAGGGTTTCAGATCATAATTTCCATGCACCGGATCGACAAACTGATCAAAAACCGGATCCATGTTTGTATAGTTGTTTTGAACACTCAGGTTTTGCCCATCGAAAAAATCGACTCCGGGCTCGATAATAAGGTTGTTCACGGCCAGGTTTCCCGTACTTACGGTATTGCTAAAATGGATCCCATATACCTTGGGACTGATAATTGTATTATTGGCAAAAAGGAATCCGCTGCCTGGGGTTGTGACCACGTTTCCCGTATAAATGCCACTCATCATCGGCCAAGGATCTGGGAAAGTTATTCCAGCCCGGACGATCAGGTTATTATAGATCTTTTCATTTCCAAGTCCAAACACATTGATCCCAACCCCTTTTCCATCCGTAACGGTATTATTAAAACAGTCACATTGACTCCCCCCTCCAATCAGGATTCCACTCATTTGGTTATAGACAGCAGAATCGCTGTCATAGGCCACATAGTTGTCGTAAATCGCACAACCCGAATCGGCTGAAGAAACCTGGATTCCGTCCCACCCGGTAT
>JAZDGR010000059.1:0-5308 GCA_043806735.1 bacterium
TCGACCTGGTATCCCGGAGGTAATATAAGATTATCCTGGGCCTTCAGGCTGTTTGCGGAAATCCCCAGGAATACGGCTATCGCCAGAAAAGCGAAAAAATTCTTCATGATTTTTCTGATTAGATGTGGTTTTGTCGAATCCTTTTCCAACAAAGATAGAAATATTTCATCCATTTATTAACGTAATTTCAATTGCCAACTGCTCCCGATAGCTATCGGGACTGCCATCTGCCAACTAATCATCCGGGTTTGCTGGTCACAAACCGTTTCCTCTCTTTTTTGCACATCTTCTTCACGGCCATTCTCCCGGTGATCAATCCTGCCGGTAGTCCTCCCCCTGGTGCCACCCAGTGGCCAACCATGTAAAAGTTATCCAGTCCGGGTAATGTCATCAGGTTTCGCTGCTGGAGTGACTGCCAGGTCATGAGCCACCCTTCATAGGATCCTCGCCAGTTGCCTGTGTAGCGGACAAAGGTGTTCGGGGTTGCGACATCGGTCACTTCAATCTGTCCGGTGATACCCGGATAGAGCTCCTCAAGGTTGTCGATGATCGCAGCAGCAATCCGCTCTTTCTCGGCTTTATACGCCTCCCGGTCATTTTTCAGGTTTTGCCAGTAATCGAAGTCAGTGGATATCATGAAAGACAAGACCGACTTCCCCGGAGGAGCCATGGTAGAATCCATACTGTAGTTTCGGAAATAAATGAAGTTGACCTCCTCCTGGCCGATCGTAAAGGGTCTTTTCAGTGCGAAATTAAGGGTATGAGGCTCCTTCGAGTAATCTCCGTTTATTCCAAGGGAAACATAGACGAGCGGAGGGAAAAGGATATATTCAGAGTAAGCTTTCACAACGGCCGGACTTGTATATTTCCCATTCAGCCAGTTGAAGATGGTGGTATGTCCATCAGCGGCAGAAATGATGATGTCGCCCCTCACTTCTTCGCCGTCAGTCAGTTTTATCCCGACAGCAGTATCGTTCTCTACCAGAATCCCCGACACCCTGGATTTAAAGTGTATAGATCCGCCTAGTTTATGATACCGTTCCACGATGGATTGGATCAATTCCAGCGATCCGCCCACGGGATATCCTGCCCGTCTATTGGCCATCATGGCGAGAGTCAAGAGGAGGAAAGCACTGCACATTTCACCCCAGTCAAGCCCTTTAATGAAGAATTCCCGCAAAACCGGATTGGTGAATTTTTCAGCCAGTTTGCTGATAGGCTGACGGTATTTGTAAATCATCCGGATGCTCCGGATCGCCGGGATCAGGTTTTTCAGAGTAAATTCCGGCGGCAACTCATTGCGCATCAGTTTTTTGATATCCCTGACAATCCGGTAGATCTGTTTTTTATCTTCCGGAGCGATTGCGAGCATCTCCTGACCAAATTGATCGGGGTTCGTGTAGACGGTAAACATTCGTCCCGATGCATCAATCACCTTGGTAAAAAAGTCGTAGGTCAGCATCTTTTTTCCCTGTATGGCGCCGATCTCTTCCCATAACGGGTAATAGCTCGAGGAAGGATCACTTCCGACGAGCCAGTGAATGCATCCGTCGAAAATGTAACCTTTTCGTTTCCAGCCTGTACAAAGCCCCCCTGCGATCGGGTTCATTTCATAGATTTCGGACTGGTATCCGTTCATCTGGGCATAACATCCCGCAGACAGACCGGCGATACCGCCTCCGATGATCAGTACTTTTTTTGCCATTTTACGTTAGTTTTATAGATTTCGCGCGCACTACGGACTGCGCAGCCGCCAGGCGGGCGATAGGCACACGGTAGGGAGAACAGCTTACATAGTTAAAGCCCTGCAGGAAGCAAAACTCAACCGACGAAGGTTCACCGCCATGCTCGCCGCAGATGCCGATCTTCAGGTCTTTCCGGACCGAACGCCCCTTCTGAACCGCGATTTTGATCAATTCCCCAACCCCTTCACGGTCGATGACCTGGAAGGGATCAACGGGAAGGATCTTCTTTTCCAGGTAATCGGGGAGGAAACTTCCGATGTCATCCCGCGAAAAGCCAAAACACATCTGGGTCAGGTCGTTGGTTCCAAACGAGAAGAATTGAGCCGTACGGGCAATCTGATCGGCCGTGAGGGCCGCTCTCGGGATCTCGATCATGGTGCCAACCAGGTGAGGGATCTCCTTCAGTTTGAATTTGGCACACACCTCTTTGTATACAGTTCCAATGATTTCGAACTGGTTCTCTAGTTCATTTTCGCAACAGGTTACCGGGATCATGATCTCCGGAAAGGGCTTTTTCTTCTCCTTTAAAAGTTCTGCTGCAGCTTCAAAGATCGCTTTGACTTGCATTTCGGTGATTTCGGGATAGGTAATTCCCAACCGTACGCCGCGATGCCCCATCATGGGATTCGCTTCGTGTAACGCTTCGGCCCGGCGGTCAAATTCAGTAACGGAGATACCCAGACTTTCGGCTAGTTGCTTCCGGCCATCAGCGCTATGTGGGATAAACTCATGCAGGGGAGGGTCAAGCGTACGGATCGTAACCGGGAATCCGTCCATCGCTGACATGGTTCCTTTCATATCTGCTTTCACGAAAGGAAACAACTCTTCCAGAGCTTTTCTCCGTTCCTGTTCACTCTTGGAAGCGATCATTTTCCGGAGGATGAACAGTGGTTTCTCGGCATCTTCCCCGTAAAACATATGTTCGGTCCGGAACAGGCCGATCCCCTCGGCTCCGAAAGCACGGGCTTTGGCAGCATCTTCCGGAGTATCGGCATTGGTGCGGACCTTCATCGTCCGGATGGCATCACAGAGTTTCATAAATGCCTGGAAGTCGGGATTCTCTTCGGCTGCCTTGACCATAGGGATCTCTCCGTTATAGATATACCCCTTCGAGCCGTTCAGGGAGATGGGATCTCCCTCCTTCAGGATGACTTCACCCACTTTGAGAATTTTTCGGCTTGCTTCAATTTTCAGACCCCCGGCACCCACAATACAGCACTTCCCCCAGCCCCTTGCTACAAGCGCTGCGTGACTGGTCATTCCGCCACGGGCAGTCAGGATGGCCACTGCAGCTCGCATCCCTTCAATATCTTCGGGGTTTGTCTCCTCCCGGACAAGAATCACCTGTTTCCCTCTTTTTGCCCATTCTACCGCATCTTCAGAGGTGAAAACTAGCTGTCCGGTGGCGCCTCCAGGTCCTGCCGGTAAACCCTTCGCCATAGGCTTTAAAGCATTCTCAGCCGCAGGATCCAGAATCGGATGCAACAACTCATCCAACTGATGAGGTTCCACGCGCAGTACCGCTTCCTCTTTGGTGATCAGTCTCTCGCGGTACATATCCAGCGCCATCTTCACTGCGGCCGGACCGTTCCGCTTCCCCACCCGGCACTGAAGCATGTAGAGGCTTCCGTCCTGGATGGTAAACTCAAGATCCAGCATGTTCCGGTAGTGGTTTTCCAGTTTCACCTGGATCTTGTCAAGATCCTTATAGACCTTTGGCATAGCGGTCTCCAGTGATGTAAGATGGGCTGTGTGCTCATTCTTCCCGACTTCGTTAATGGGATTCGGGGTACGGATTCCGGCTACGACATCCTCACCCTGTGCGTTTGCCAACCACTCTCCGTAAAAATATTTCTCTCCGGTAGCCGGGTTACGGGTAAACGCCACCCCGGTCGCAGAGCTATCACCCATGTTGCCAAATACCATGGATTGGACATTGACCGCAGTACCCCATTCATCGGGGATCCCTTCAAAACCGCGGTACGCGATAGCGCGCCTTCCGTTCCAGCTCTGGAAAACGGCTCCAATGGCTCCCCACAACTGCTCCATCGGATCTTCGGGAAAGGGCTTGCCAAGTACATCCAGCACTTTCTTCTTGTACGTCACGATCAGGGCTTTCAGATCCTCAGCCGTCAACTGCGTATCGCTGAGAACCCCTTTCTTCTCTTTCAGGTTATTCAATTCATGCTCCAGTTGTATCCTGACGCCTTTCCCTTCTTTCGGTTCTATGCCGGCAGCTTTCTCCATCACCACATCCGAATACATCTGGATCAGGCGGCGCTGGGAATCGCACACAAAACGGGGATTATTTGTTTTTTTAATTAACGCCTCACGGGTCACATCATTCAATCCTACATTTAACACGGTCTCCATCATGCCCGGCATGGATGCCCGGGCGCCGGAGCGCACGGATACCAATAATGGATTCTTTTTGTCCCCGAAAATGGCGCCCATCTCTTTTTCTGTCTTCTTCAGCGCTTCTGTGACCTGCCTCTTTAGTTCAACGGGGTATTTTTTTTCATGATTATAGTAAAACGTACAAACTTCCGTTGTGATCGTAAAACCAGCCGGAACCGGTAACCCGACAATGACCATTTCGGCCAGGTTTGCCCCTTTTCCACCCAGCAGGTTTTTCATCGTCGCGGCACCTTCTGCTTTCTTCCCGCCAAAGTAGTACACATACTTCTGTTCTTTCGCTTTTGACATAGGTGATAAGATTAATAGGATAAGTTTTAAGGGCCCAAAATTAAGAAGAAAATCAGTACTCGGCCTTCCCGATGTTATTCATGTTCCACAGGATCCATTGCTGGCGGTTCAGCAGGTAGGCAGTCGGGTGAACAGGATTCCATTTCCTGGGATTCGGAAGGATGGCGGCAATCAGGGCAGATTCGTTCCGGGTAAGGTCTGCAGCAGGCTTTTTGAAATAGAAGCGGGAAGCCGCTTCGGCTCCGTAGACCCCTTTCCCCATTTCAATGACGTTCAGGTAGACGGTCATAATCCGTTTCTTGCTCCACACCAGCTCGATGAGAAAAGTAAAATAGACTTCGAGCCCTTTTCGGATCCAGGAACGCTGAGGCCAGAGAAATACGTTTTTAGCTGTTTGCTGGGAAATGGTGCTGGCGCCCCTGAGCCGCTTCCCTTTTTGTTTCGTATTGTAATCCTGTGCTTTCTCTATCGCATCCAGGTCGAAGCCGAAATGCTCCAGGAATAGGTTGTCTTCCGAAGCCATTACGGCAAGCTGAAGATTGGGCGAGATCTCTTTCAAAGGGACCCAATCCTTGTACAAACTATGGATTTGACCTTTTACCGGTTTCTCCAGGAGTCGGAAAACCATCAGCGGGATGATGGGAGGAGGGACAAATTTGTAGAGCAGGACAAAGAAAACGGACGATCCGAAAAAAGCGAGAACGAAATAGAAAGCGA
Source organism: bacterium (assembly GCA_043806735.1). Classification (GTDB taxonomy): domain Bacteria; phylum Bacteroidota; class Bacteroidia; order Bacteroidales; family FEN-979; genus QYOJ01. The sequence goes on from JAZDGR010000059.1 coordinate 5,169, forward strand.
TCCTCAGGAACCATTTTCTGAATTTCCGCATAAACGGTCAGATTTAGAACGCAAAGGTACAAGGAATTGGGGGAAAGTCATTGGTCACTAGTGTCCCTTCTCGAAAGGTTGCATAAGTAACTTCCGAAGATCCCGGGGGA
>JAZDGR010000060.1:0-17647 GCA_043806735.1 bacterium
TGCTTTACCGGATCAGATGTCATTGTCGCCTTTATCATGATGCCGAATTGAAAATAACATACTCCCCAAAACAAGGGCTCCGATTAACCACCCAATATCCAAGCAGACTTTCAGATTGAGAATACCTGTGATGCCATAGAACAATGCAACGATCGATAATATCAAAACCCACTTTTTTGATATGAATCTTTGATTTCTTTTTGCAAGTTACAAAAAAAACGTCAGTTTCCACTTTCCAGTTTCCATATGACCCATTCGCCACTCGCACACTTCTTCAGTGAACAGTGAATAGTGAACAGTGAAAAGTATTTTGAGTTTGGCCGGCAATGATCGTGATCAGGTAAATACCAGGATCCGGATTTCATTGGAATCAGTGAATACGCAGGATTTTCTGTGAATAAACTGTGTTTCCTGCAATCCCCCTGATGAAATACATTCCATCCGGCAAGAAAGACAGATCTAGTTGAGCGGGAAGGAGTAAAGATGTCTCTGAATGGTACACCCTTTTCCCCGTTGCATTGAAAATTTCAAGGACAGAAAGCTCCTTTCCATCCGGTCCCGGTAGTCAAGGAAACAGGAATAAAGGTTGTCGTCATGGTATCCGGCACCCACCATGTTGGGAATACACAATCATCGGTATTCCCAAGAGAATCAGTTTTGATCAGTCCGATCTGGGGATGATCAGTTGGATACAGTTCGACACCCAAAATCGGACCATTCCCTACGATCAGAAATCCGTGATCCAAAGATTCGATCACATCCATACTTTCCAGAAAAAGTTCATAGGACCAATCAATCAACCCGGTTGAGTCAACTTTGAGCATTGAACCGAACTGGCCTGTGGTTACAAAAATAAATCCCGCATCAGATGTAGGATGAAGTTTCGCCCTTTGTCCATGTTCGAATGGGGTAAATCCGGAAGCCACTGAATAATTTTTGCTCCATATGATATTCCCTGAATAATCTGTTTTGATCAGTAACGTACCGTAAGTGAATTCTACCAGGCACAGCAATCCGGAGCCAGTCACCACCACATCGAAACCTTGCGCATAAAGTGCGTTTGAACTCAGTCTTTTCGCCCAGGTAATATTCCCATCGGAAGTGAGCCTGACCAGGATGGCCATGGTTTCCCAACCCGGAGAATTCTCCATTCCCCCCGTGACATAGAATCCATGGTCGGGCGCCTCTTTTACGGAATGAGCGGCAGTATATGTCGCTCCGCTGAGTGTGGTTGCCCATTCCAGGCTACCGGCTGAATCGAGTTTAATGACCAGCATCTGGCTATTATACGATCCGGGTATATCAACAGTTCCGCAGAGGATAAAACCATGATCACTGGTTTCCTGAATGTAAGTTGCATATTCAGAGTGTCCAAAATCAATGGATTTCGTCCAGGTAGTATCCCCGCTGGCAGTGAGCTTCATGCATAACAGGTCCCCATCGGAATATCCGAAATCCAACGAACCGATCAGGATAAATTGTGAATCATGGGTCGGTATGATCCTGCAAAAGAATGCAGAGTTACCGGCAAATACGTACTTCTTTCCCCAAAGATTGATTCCATAGGGATCCATTTTTACGAACAGGGCTTGGTCATCTTTTTCTCCGGCGATGAAAAAATTGGAATCGGCCGACTGCACAACCCCATATCCTTGTGCAGAACCAAGGAGATCATAAAACACACTGGTAAAAGTGGTTTGCTGGCTATACACCGAGGTAACTGTCAGGAAAATGAACGGGAAAAGAATTTTTTTCATAACGAATTTCCTTAATGACCCTAATGACTAATGACCAATGACCAATGACCTCCTGACCTCCTAACTTAAAGTCCATACAGCAACTTGATCTCCTCCGCCCACAACGTTTCATCCGGTGTTTCGAGGATCAACGGGATGTCGTCGAACCGCGGGTCGTGCATGATCCGTTTGAAGACCAGCATGCCAAGAGCTCCTTTTCCCAGGTTTTCATGCCGGTCGACCCGGCTTCCGAGCCCTTTTTTAGAATCATTCAGGTGCATCCCTTTCAGGTAATTGAATCCGATGACCTGTCCGAAATGGCTGAAGGTGTTATCAAATCCCTCATCGGTGCTCAGGTCGTACCCGGCCGCAAAGGAGTGGCAGGTGTCGAAGCAAACTCCCACGCGGCTCTTATCTTCCACGTGATCGATGATAAACGCGATTTGCTCAAAGGTGAAACCCAGGTTACTGCCTTGTCCGGCCGTGTTCTCAATTACAGCCGTTACTCCGGTTGTTTTATCCAGGGTTTGGTTGATCGACTCGGCGATCAGCTTCATGCAGACCTCATCGGAGATCTGTTTGAGACTTCCCCCCGGGTGGAAATTGAGCCGGTCGAGTCCAAGCAACTCGCATCGTTTCATTTCGTCCAGAAAGGATTTCCGGGATTTGCCCAGCGCATCTTTCTCTGGGTTCCCCAGGTTGATGAGGTAGCTGTCGTGCGGCAGGATGACCTTCGCTGGAAACTGGAATTTTTCACAGTGTTCCCTGAACAACCGGATGTTTTGAGAGGTCAACGGAGGCGAAAACCATTGCCGCTGATTTTTGGTGAAGAGGGCAAACGCCCTGGCTCCGATCTCACGAGCATTGACCGGGGCATTCTCCACACCTCCGGCTGCGCTTACATGGGCTCCGATGTACTTCATAGCGGTTAGAATTTGATACAAGTATAGGGAAAAAACGTGAGACGTGAGACGTCAGACTGTCTAAAAACCTCCCCTTTTCACCGTCAATTTTATTTATAACTTATGCTTCCCTTGTGTATTTACGGGCGTTTTCACTATATTTAACCTATGGATTACATACAAGGAAAACCCCGATCCCAACTTGTTCTCACTAAATCTTCCCCGAAAGTGAAAAGAAAACTGGGAAACCCTCCAGGATTATCGACATCTCACGTCTCACGATTCACGTCCTTCGGCTCACGTCTTACGTCCTTCGTCTCACGTCTCACGTCCTACGTCACCATAAGGTTACACCCCCTCATGTCGCTGTAATCGAACCGTCCCAGCACTTCGAATGAACCATCCGGATGCTGTTTTCCCAGATCCTGGGTAGCGATGAACGGACAGGAATACCTATTAGCCAGGTCGATGATGCTGATGCCTCCTGTCTTCCCGTTGGGTATCCAGGAGAGCGGGTCATAGGGATCACGGATCAGCACCTTCATCCAGGGAGGAGACTGGAAAATTCCATCGCCTTTGGAATAAGCCTGTGACAATAATTCCGACATTCCGTATTCGGAGTGAATCGCGTTTACACCGAACGCTTGTTTAAGGATGCTGTGAAGTTCCTCCCGGATCAGTTCTTTCCGGCGGCCTTTCATGCCCCCCGTCTCCATGATGACCGCACCGGGAAGTTGTATGGGATGTTGCTCGGCGAAGTCGAGCAAAGCGTAGGTGAGCCCGATCAGGAGGGCAATTGTCGGTTGCCTTTTCACTTTTCGTTGTTCACTTTTAACTTGTGTCAATACCGACATCAGTCCTTCCGGATCGTTGAGGTAGAAGCCGTTTCCGGGGCGGGCTCCGGCTTTGATCAGGGTATCGATCATATAGGCGAGGGAAGATCTGGGATTTTCCTGAGGGGAAGGGACCAGTGCACAGATGAGATAATCTCCAGGATCACCGTAGAAATAACGAAAACCTGATAACAAAGCGGAGCGGTATAATCCGGGATCTGCGACCGCATGGATGCTGGGGTCTGTTCCGGTGGTCCCGCTGCTTTTGAAAATGAGTTCAGGTTCCTTTTCAGACGCATATACCCGGCTGGTTTTGAAAAATTCAATCGGCAGGAACGGAATACGGCTATAGTGTTCAATGCCGGAAACATTTCCCCTTAGCGCATGAACGAATTGAGAATAAATCGTGTTATTAGCCAGCTGGTAATGAAATGCTTCCAGGGCGTGGAGGTTGAATTCCTCTTCGGTGCGGATATGAAAAATCTTCTGTTCTGACAAACCGAAAAAATCGTATTTTAGCGTCTCATCAAAGATACAAAATGAAAACGCATCCAACCGGTCCCACATTCAGAGCTTTTCTCTGGTCGGCGGTCTCTCTGCTCTTGTTCTCCTCCTGCGTGAAGCAGGAATCTTTCTCCGACATTCCGGAGATCAGCTACCGGGAATTCCTTCGCGTTTACGACACCGGGCAAACTGCCACCCAGGGCATCCTTTCCTTCTATTTTCAGGATGGGAATGGCGACATCGGACTGAATCCTGGAGATACGTTTCCTCCGTATAATCCGGGAGGCTCTTATTATTATAACCTGGTCATCAATTATTTTGAGAAGCAAAACGGAACCTGGGTAGAGGTGGTGCTGGATCCTCCCTACAGCGCACGGATTCCGGTGCTTACGCCCGAAGACCCGGGGAAAGCGATCAAGGGGTTCATCGTGGATACACTCACACTCAATCCGGTTCCTGTATTTGACACCATCAAATTCGAACTTTTTATCTACGATAGGGCTCTCCAGAAAAGTAACGTCATCACTACACCCGAAATTCCGCTCATCCGGCCTAAGTAGTAATGGGACCGCACTACGTTAACCGAAAATTTATCCTGATCGGGCTTGTCTTGTTTGTGGGTCTGGTTTTTCTTGTTCGTCTCTTTTATATACAAGTTTTTGCCGACAAGTACATTCTTTCGGCGAACAATAACGTGTTGCGTTACATCACCCAATATCCCGCAAGGGGGTTGATTTATGACCGCAACGGTAAACTTCTGGTCTTTAACGAAGCGGCTTATGACATGATGGTCATTCCCCGTGAAGTGCGCAAGATGGATACGGCCGAATTCTGCCGGTTACTGGGGATCGGGATCGGGGATTTCAAGGAGCGATTGAAAAAGGCGCGAAAGTATTCCTCGTACAAACCGTCTGTTTTTGAATCCCAGATCAACCGGGAAACCTTTGGCGCTTTGCAGGAGAAAATGTTCTTGTTTCCCGGTTTTTTTGTCCAGCTGCGAACCCTGCGGAAATATTCCTATCCCATTGCCGCTCACATGTTGGGATACATCGGGGAAGTCAATCCCGACAAGATCGCGATAAATCCCTATTACAAGCCCGGGGATTACATCGGGATCAGCGGAATTGAGAAATCGTACGAAGAGACCCTCCGGGGCCGGAAAGGGATGAAAATCCACGTGGTGGATGTGCACAACCGCGACATGGGCAGTTTTGAGAACGGACGGTACGATACCATCTCCTATCCCGGAACCGACCTCTGGTCTTCCATTGACGCCGACCTGCAGGCGTACGGAGAACTCCTGATGAGCAACAAGAAGGGAAGTATCGTTGCCATTGAACCTTCCTCGGGGGAGATCCTGTGTACAGTTACCAGTCCGACCTACGACCCGAACCTCCTGGTAGGGAGGATCCGGAACATCAATTTCACCCAGCTAAGTGCAGATACCCTTAACATTCCCCTGTTCAACCGGGCCCTGATGGCGACTTATCCTCCGGGATCCACTTTCAAGCTTGCCAATGCACTGGTCGGACAGCAGGAGGGCGTTCTATTCCTGGATACCCGTTACGGTTGTCCGGGCGGCTTCTCCCTGGGGAACGGGAAAATGGTCGGATGTCATAACCATGCCGGCCCGCTGGATCTGATTGAGTCTATCCAGTACTCCTGCAATACCTATTATTGTCGTGTATTTAAGTCGATCATCGATAAAAAAGGATTCTATTCCACCACGGAAGGATTTGAGACCTGGAGAAAACATATCCTTTCTTTCGGATTCGGGAAAAAACTGGGGTTGGACCTTCCGGGCGAACTCAGCGGAAATATCCCGACGGCTGCCTATTATGATAAATACCACGGGAAGAACCGATGGCGCTCACTCACCATCATCTCCCTTGCCATCGGCCAGGGCGAGATCCTGGTCACACCGGTTCAACTGGCCAATATGGCCGCGATGATCGCCAACCGGGGGTATTACATAACTCCCCATGTCATTATGGGTATCGGGAGAAGCGACAGTGTGCAAAAGGAACTTATGAAGAAGCACATTTGCACAGTGGATCGCGGTTATTTTGATCCGGTCGTCGAAGGGATGGAAAAGGTGGTTCTTGGGGGAACGGCGACCAATGCACGGCTCGACAGTGTTGCCATCTGCGCGAAGACAGGTACGGCCCAGAACCCTCATGGGGACAACCATTCTATTTTTGTCGCATTTGCCCCGAAAGATAATCCCCGTATTGCCATTTCCGTGATTGTGGAAAATGCCGGCTGGGGCTCTACCTGGGCTGCTCCGATTGCAAGCCTGATGATTGAGAAGTACCTGAACGGAGAGGTAAAACGCAAAGAGGTGGAAGAACGGATGATAAACAGGAACCTGATTTCAAAACCATGAGAAGAGAGCATGGCATATTTCACCGGATCGACTGGATTATGGTTATCCTCTATCTGATCCTGGTGCTGTTTGGCTGGATCAACATCTACTCGGCCGTGTACGACGAACATCATACCAGCATCCTGGATATCAGCCAGCGTTACGGCAGGCAGTTGATCTGGATCGCTGCTGCGTTCATCCTGGCCATCGTTACACTGGCCATTGATCCGAAGTTTTTCTCTCAGTTTACCTACCTGATCTATGTCCTGTTTGCCGTTCTCCTGGTGGTAGTGATCTTCATCGGAAGAGATATTTCAGGATCCCGCTCCTGGCTTCACCTGGGTGGAGTGGCACTACAGCCGGCGGAATTCGCGAAAACGGCAACTGCCTTGGTGGTGGCGAAGTACCTGAGCAGGCAGGAGCTAAATGTAAAAAAGATCCGGACATGGATCATGCTCTGTTTCCTGGTCTTTTTTCCCGCTTTCCTGATCCTCCTTCAGCACGATACGGGATCGGCGCTGGTATTTCTGGCTTTCCTGCTGGTGTTTTACCGGTTTGGAATGAGCGGGTATATGTTGCTCGCGCTGGTGGCACTTCCGGTGATCGGGATCCTCTCCCTGTTGATCAACAAGCTCATCCTGATCGAGATCCTGTTAGTCATCGCGTTGGTCATATTCCTCATGACCCGGCGGAAATTCAGACAACTCCTGGCGGTTCTGGCGATCTTTCTGGCTTCGTCGGGATATGTCTATTCGGTAGACTATGCCGTCAATTCCATCCTGAAGCCCCATCAAAAGCAGCGGATCCATGTGCTGATCGGCAAAATCACCGACCTGAAAGGAGCCGGGTACAACGTGAATCAGTCGCTGATCGCCATCGGGTCGGGACAGATCCTGGGGAAAGGGTTTCTGCAGGGGACCCAGACCAAGTTTAATTTCGTGCCGGAGCAAAGTACCGATTTTATTTTTTGCACGGTGGGTGAGGAGTGGGGCTTTGCCGGAAGCTTCGTGGTCATCGTCCTTTACATCGGATTATTCGTCAGGATCATCCAGATTGCCGAACGGCAGCGTGCAAAATTCAGCCGGGTGTATGGTTATTGCGTAGCAGCCCTCCTGTTTACCCATTTCGCAATCAACATCGGGATGACGCTCGGGCTTCTTCCCGTGATCGGGATACCGTTACCGTTTCTCAGCTATGGAGGGTCGTCGCTCTGGGCCTTCACCGTGCTGCTATTTATCTTCATTAGGCAGGATTCCTACCGAAGCGAACTGGTGTAGGGCATCCTCTCAATTCCCCTGTCTCTTTGCGAATGCGACCTTCTGGAGCTTGGCCGCACAAACGTGACGCAGGGACCAGTTATTCCCTCCATCGGTTGTCTTCAGGATCTTGCCTGACCGGGTTGTATCAGCAGCCTCTCCCACAATCAGGGCTGTTTGGGAATAGTAGGTATCGATCCCCACGAGGAATTGGTTAGAAGGACCCTGACTAACCTGTGAAACCCAGGTTTTTCCTCCATCATAGGTTTTGAAGATCTGGTCGTAATCAAATGCTCCCCAAAAGGAAGCGGGGCTCAGCATGACCAGGCAATTGATGTCCCCGGCCGTGACAGGATCTTTCGTTAACCAGCTATGGCCTGCATTATTCGTTACCGCATAATGGCCCTCCTGTCCATAAATAACCACATTGTTTGAATCCGTGGCCACCACCCCAATCCAGTAGTGGCTGTTGTAATTCCCCGGAAGGGATACCGAATCCCATGTGACACCTCCGTTCAGCGTGCGGGCAATAAATCCCCTTGCCCCTTTGCCGGTATTAAATTCACCGACTACATAAATGATGTTCTGAGAGATGGCATGGATCCCCTGCATCAATCCGCGATGAAAAAAATTGGAGTCGTAAACTGTCCAGTTGTTCCCTGCATCAACGGATTGATAAACAGTCCCATGCTCACCGCTGACCCAAATGGTGGTATTGTCCAGAATGGAGATGCCCGAAAGATTGGGATCTCCGGGCAAGGGCGGAGTGAGTACCTGAATCCAGGAGGTTCCTCCATCCAAGGAACGAAAGATTCTGTTTCCGGAGCAAACAATCCAGACATTTTTTTGGTCGATGGCCCAGACATTATTCACATCAATACCGGTAAGCCATGATGAGTCGCCCTGCCGTGCCCAGGTCTCTCCGGCATCGTTTGTATAGAGGATAACGCCGATGAAATCAGTGTCCTGCAAGCCTACTGCCCAGGCGACCACGTTCGTGTTTACCGGGTCATCCGGATTTGAATTTTTCGTACATGATACCAGGACCAATCCGGCAGAGATCACAGGGAGCAGGAAAAGGAGCAGGTTTTTCATAAAATGAAGCATTTACACCACAAAGATATAATAAAAAAATCAGGATCAGCTGGATTAATCCTTCAGGAAGAGATTACACTTATTTGATAAACGAGACTTTGGAAAGGCTGGATTTGCACGTGTAAGTCACCTCCCATACATTCCCTCCGTCGGAAGTTCTCACGATCGAACCAGCGGGAGGATATCCGGAAATCAGTCCTACGGAGAGGGCAAGCTGACGGTCATAGGCATCTATCCCTACCAGGAACATGCCTCCCTGGCTGGGTGTGATCGTCTGGGAGATCCAGGATGCGGCGCCATCTTCTGTCAGGTAGATGTGTCCCATATCCAATGCAGCCCACCAGGTTTGGTCGTCCAGCATAATGAGGTGATTGATGTCAGCGCCACCGCCACCGCCGCCAACCTCAAGAGAATCATTTATCCAGGTGGTTCCGCTATTGGTGGTATAGGCATAGTGCGTCGTTACGCCGTAGACGACCACATGATCCAAATCTGTGGCAGCCACGCTGATCCATTCGTGTTTGTTATAGTCGTCAGTCAGGGTGATAGAATCCCATGAAGCGCCTCCATCCATCGTACGGGCAATAAAACCTCTTTCTGTCCCACCACCATATCCTCCCACAACATAGACCACCTGGGGATTGATTGCCCGGATTCCCTGCATCCCACCTCTGTGAAAGTAAGTCGTATCAAACATAATCCAGTTATTGCCTCCGTCGATGGAATTATATACGGCTCCGTTCGATCCGCTGATCCACAAATTCGTATGATTCACGATCGAGATAGCCATCAGTTCCGGATAGGAAGGATGCACCGGACCCGGTATACGCGACCACGTTTGCCCACCATTCAGAGTACGTAAAATCACATTCAGGGAGGATATGGCCCACACATTGTTTTCATCCAGCGCAAACACATCCACGACATCAATACCCTGTAACGCTGCTGAACCCTGACCCTGTCTAACCCAAGTAACCCCTCCGTCGGCAGAAAACAGGATCATTCCGTAGCCGGTGCTATCCTGATCCCCTACAACCCAGGCGTATTTTTTCCGTTCAACAGGAATATTGTTATTACTACTCTTAGAACAACCGGTAATGATCATTGTCGCTACCACAAATACAGAAAGCAGGCTCGATAAAATTTTCATCTTTTTTGAATTTGGCACCCTCCAAAGATACTAAAATATGAATGATTTGTCAATGTTTGCCGGAAAGGATTCATTGTGCCTTCATTGAGTCAGGCCAGAGAGTCAGCTGGTTGATGATGGCCCTGGAGGTTGTCGTATCATCGATGAAATACCAGTTCAGGAACTGCTCCGTAGTTGTGTTATCCCTCGAAAAATGGAAGAAAACCACAGATTTGACAAGGGGATATTTTCGCGGAATATCGGCCAGCGCTTCGGCATACCATGTACTCCTGTCGCCACCTACTGCCAGGCTTCCAAATTCGGTGATCATTATTGGTTTGTTGAACGATGCCAACTGTTCATAATAATTTCCGGCTATCTCCCGGAACGTCCACCATCGCGACCAGTTCGCCACAGCTCCGTAATTCAGAGCGGTCACTCCCACGTAATCCACATAGTCACCCCCGGGATAGAACGCATCGTAATAGCCATAGGCCGGATGTGGTGACCAGATCCAGATCACATTGGTAGCGCCCACCGAATCAAACAATTGGAAGATGTGCTTCCAGGCATCAATGAAATCCTGAGCGGAATTGTTCTGAGGTCCCCAGGGGTACCTGTAAGGGTCATTCATCTCATGACCAACCCGCAGAAACAATGGATATTTAATCCCAGCTACCTCCTTGGCCCAGGTAATGATATACGGATCATAATCACCCCGTGCAATATCTGCAAGACCTCCTTTATCGCGCTCCTTTACTTCCCGGAGGTGGGGATACTCTTTGGAATCGAAATCCACCAGCCAGGGCTCCCAGGTAATGATCGGTAAAGAACCCAAAGCAAGGATGGTCTCTACCTGCAGCTTCGGGAACTGTTCATCGGGTTTACTTCCCCATGCCGTAAAGAGGTGGATCAGCGGGAAGGTTGTTTTCAGGGTATCTTCGAGGTTGATGATGGATTCAAACGATTCCTTGGTCTCGTTATCGTAGGTTCCCAACAGGATCACCTTCGGGTTCTTCAGGGAATCGATATGTTCCCGGTAGGGTTTGAACCAGGCCAGTTTATCGGCCCGTTTGCTTTCCCGGTTTTGAAGGATAAAATAGTGCTCTATGTTCTTTACCATCGTACCCAGTCCTGAAAAGAGATTTTCCAATGGTCCACGCGATTCGCTTCCCGCGAATACAATAGCCACAACAATCAGTAATCCCAGAATGATTGCCGCAACCGTAGTCGCAATTCTGCCTGTATTTTTCGCCATCTCGTTACGTTTTAATGCTTGGTAAATCCACGGTATCCCAAGGTTCTTCCACTTTGATATTCCACCCCTGCCATGCAGCAATAATTCCTCCGCATGACATCAGGAAAGCGATACATGCAAACCCGATCATGGCCCAGGTTTTTTCAGCAGAGAGGATCAACTCGCTTTCCTGAATATAGAAGCGCCGCTGGATAAAGATGATCGTGACGGCCATGATAAAGAGGACGACCTGGATAATCAACGGGCGGGCAAAGGGGGTAAAATATCCTGTTACTGCTTTCTTTGCCGTGGGGATGTAAGGGATCTCGGCATTCACCACCGCCAGCAAGAAACCGATAAAAAAGACCGGCCAGCTGGCAAATTTCAGGATCATTCCGCGCCAATGAAACCCCCATTCTGTCCGGCGGTGTACCAGCCAGCGCTGGATATACAGGTAGATCATGATGGAGATGATGGCCACCACCGAACCGTTGATCAGGAATTCCACAAACGACATACTTGCCGGAAGAATCCCGGTGAGGAAAAAGAGAAACGGAACAAGAGTAAAGAATAAGGAGGTGACGCCAACGAGATAATAGGTCCCGATCATCAGGTAGGATAGCTTCTGCCAGCCTGTAAGTTTGTTGAACAGTTTGGGGATCTCCACGAAGGTCACTTCAAATACGCCCCGAGACCATTTTAATTGCTGTTTGCAGAATGAGCCAAAATCTTCGGGCACCAGTCCGCGACTGATAATCACCGGGTTAAAGACCGATTTCCACCCCTGCGCATGCAACCGGATGGATGTGATCAGGTCCTCGGCCAGCCCGATGCCATGCCCCCCGATACTTTCCAGCGCTTTCCGGCGAAAGGTACAATTGGCTCCGATAGCTACCGCACCTCCCAATCCGTAAAGACCCATCTGGGTAGGTCCATAAAACGTATATGTTTGTTCTGCAGCTCCTTTTGCCGTAAAAGAACGGTACTGGTTATAATAGGCCTGCGATACCTGAACGAACCCTACTTGTTCGTCCCGGAAAAATCCCAATGTGTGGTCCAGAAAGTTCGGGAAAGGGATGTGGTCGGGATCAAGAATCAGGATAAAATCTTCGTGGGTAAGCTGTAAGGCTTTGTTGATCTTTCCTGCTTTGGCTCCGGGTAATCCGACCAGCTCCAGCCACACGGCTCCATGCCGTTCGGCCACTTCCCGGAAAGCAGGATCCTGGGTGTCATCCAGCAAATAGGTGGTATGCGGGTAGGTGATGGTCCGGCAGGCCTCAAGTGTCTTTTCAAACATCTCGAGGGGCTCTCCCGGCGAACTGGTGGTAAAGATCGCTACACTTAACCCTTTTTCCGGTTCTACAGGATCCGGCTTTTTGATATAGAGGTAGTTGATCCAGATGAAGATAAGCCGGAAGATTCCGAACCAGAAAAAGAGGCTCAACAGGATAAAGAACCAGAGGGTATTGATATGCTTCTCCCGGAACCACCAGTCGGCGAAATAGAGTACACTCGCCATCCCGGCAATCACCAGCACCAACAGAAAGAACTTGTCGCGCTGCTTCACAGCCGGCACTTCCCGGAATTCCCACAGATTTTTATTTCCATTTTTTTGCATTCCAGATAGATATTTTCAGTTGGAGGCCTGCATAGTTGCTGATGTAAAAATAGGTACTGCTGTAAACGTATTCTGCACGCAAACTGATCTTTTTCGAAATCTGTACCAGTGCATACGCGTTGATATTATACGGAAAGTAGTTCACTTTGCTATACCCTTTCTTCACGACATACGATCCGTTGCCATTGGTATCCAGGTAAAAATAGGGATACTGGGCAGAAGCATAAAATCCGAGATTTCCGCTCACTCCCAGGTTGAATACTTTGGCCGGATGAATCCCGATAGAGATCAGCGCCGAATGAATAGCCTGATCGCAGGGGGTGAAATAGGGATAATAAATGCCGACGGGTTCGAAGCGATTCTCTTCAGCGGTGCTGTAACTGAAACCATAGCCCAACCGGAAATCGAATACGGAAGTTTTTAAAGGAGGCGCGAAAATCCAGGCGCCTAAGGAGTAGATGTAATTTTTATCGGCTAAGAAATAGTCGAGGTTGAAAAGAATTTTGCCATTCCACGAGTTCCTGTTATCCCATCCGATGGCTCCGGCTAAATGGTTTTCATTGATCACCGTATCCACACTGCTCCCGGTGGCGAAATAGGGTTTCCTTTCAGCCTGGGCAGCGAGTACGAAATGCCTGAAGGATCTCTTTTCCAGCTCGAGGTTCCCTGTCCAGGTAGTGGTATTTTTATACGGATATTTCAGGAATCCGGCGTCCGCGTTGATCTTCCATCCCCCTTTCCTGATAAAAGCGCTATTGCCAGCCTGGATCCATAATGCGTTTGTGACCTTCCCCTGTTGCTCGAAAAATGGCATCCTGATTCGAAACCGCAGGGTAGAGAGCGGATGCAGGTAGATCCCGCTTTCCAGGACCGGAACTATGGTTTGCAAAGGCTGGTTGTCGGTATAAAAGGAACCGTTCAGCCCGATCCAGGGGCTTTTTGCCAGGAGGATCTCATCAAGCAAGGAGCCGGCTTCCGTGTCTGCTGGATCCGCCGTCACCATCTCAGAGGCATTATTGTACGCTTCTTTGTACCGGCCTTTCCAGAAAGCCATTTTGGTAAAAGCAAGGCGGACCTGTGGGTCATCAGGATAATAAACCAGGTAATTCTGTAAATAAGGCATAGCCTTTTCGTACTTCCCGATATCCACCAACATCTTGGCGTAATCGAGCTGGAGGTATAGATTTTCAGGATGATACCAGATGGCAATTTCATAGACCTCCTGAGAAAGTCCGTACCGTTTGGCCCAGAAGGCCGTTTGAGCGTAGATCCAAGCTGTGTTCAGGTTGGTTGGGTGAGCTGCATAATAAGGTTCAAGAAGTCTCATGGCAGCATGCAACTTCTTATTATCCCGCAGTTGTTTGACCTGCTCCAGGGTATCTATAACATGCTGAGCCACCAATGCCTTCAGGGGCATCAGGGAGATCAAAACCAAAAAAGAGAGACAAACAATCAACCGCATCTTCATACTACGTATACTTTTTAAAACTATTGCAAAAGTATATAATTTTTTACATATGTACAGGGTGGTGAGGGTGGTGAGGGTGGTGAATGTGGTGAGGATGGTGAGGGTGGTGAATGTGGTGAGGGTGGTGATGGTGGTGAGGGTGGTGAGTTTGAGGTTAGATGGAACTTTTTGTTGGTTTCATGGATTTCTTTGTTCGGGCCAAAAAAGTGTCTCATCACACTCCTCGACCACTATACACATCTTGGCGAAGTATTCGGCATTTGATCTGGCCCTGCATGCTGCCCGGAAATTTGCCGCGACAGATGTGACACTCCTGATTAACTGTTTGCCGATTAATCTAAGCTCTTCTCTCCCTTTTAATTCGGAATAGAATACTAGAACATCGAGTGCCAATTTTCTGGATCGATTGCGGAAATTTTCATTAAAATCTTGATGAAATTGCTTTTCCATGGTTTTCGGATTAAAGGTTTCCCATTAATCCATCAAACCATAAAAAGGTTATACAAACATCAAGAAAATTTTTTCACCACCATCACCACCATCACCACATCCACCACCTTCACCACCATCACCACATTCACTACATTCACCACAATCCCTACTCCGCCGTCACCTCCGCAATCGCCACCGGCTGTATGCATTGGAGGAAGTAGATGGTGAATCCTTCCACCGGGACGAATTCGCGAAAAACGAATGTGTTGGGGTCATAGGCCTGGACGGGAACGCCGTTTTGCATCAGGTTCGCGTTGGTGAGGAAATTAAACATGTCGGCCTGGAAAGGAAACGTTATCTGTGCGAAATAGATTTCCCCGCGTGGATCGGGCAGGATAACGGCATACATGGCAAAACGGATCCCGATGATCATATTCTGCCAGGGGATCAGGCTGTTCTGCATCCCCTGCATTCCGCAGATGTAGTCAATCTGATCACGGTTTCCATCAAACCGGGGCGCGTTGAAAACGGAAGGCAGTTGCATCGGGGTCTGCGGATTGAGGAGCATGAACTTCCCGGCTAGAGCATAGCTGGTTTGCTGAGCTGTTGGGGTGCCGGTTTCATTCTTAATGACGATATAAAACCGGCCGAACGCTGCCTGGTATTGAACCTGGGTGAGGCAATCGAAAGAGGTGAGGGAGTCGAGTTTCTGGCATTTCAGCACGTTGATTGAATAGAGTCCGTATGCTGCTTCCGGTGTGTTCATAAAGTAAGCCTCCAGCTTGAAGTTCTGATCGTTAATGATAAACTTCTGTACCAATAGTTTAGTAAACCCGTATTCAGCGATCCGCGACGCATTATCATTGTAAAAATCCCACAGGGATCGGGTATCATACGTATCTGTGTCTGCCAGTTGCAGTCCCGGAAGTTCATTCCCGGTAAGCGGCTGGATCTGCGAAAAAGCAGTCGAAAAACATATAAAACAGGCAATAATCAGGATTAATTTCTTCATAGCGCTCAATTTAGATTAACCAAAAATAATAAACCTGGTTGATAATTCAGAATTCAGAATGAAAAATTAACGTCTCACGTCCCACGTCAGTCCGTCTAATAACTTCCTCGCCGTTTTGAGATTAAGGAGTAAATGTACAATTATTCAGTGGAAAATGATATGATATGGTTTTTGGAAGAAAGTAACCCAAAAACGACCTTTTTGAGTTTTTAGATAGTTTTATGACCGGAATACGGTTAACTAATGACGATAAAAGGCTTTGAACAGCCTCTTTCAGGCCATTCAAGCCAAGGATGGACATGAGTCTTCTCATGAGGTAAGCGATAAAGATCAAACCGACTTCACCATCTACTTTCTTTTTGCCTTTCATCAGCGTGTAATCAAATCCCCATTGCCTTTTTATTGTTCCAAAGGGGTGCTCCACAATCTCTTGTCGTCGTTTATAGAGTTCCTTGTTGTTTTCGATGGTCTGTTTGTTTCTCTGTGTAGCCTCAATGTTTTCATTGCGTTCGATCACCCGGCCTTTTTCTGATTTCGTACACAGGGCTTTCACAGGGCAACCCTTGCAGGATTTTGTTTTATACTGCTTGGTTTTATAAGGATGGTTCTGATACCAGGTACCGTTGGAAGTGAGCTTGTGGCCTTGCGGACACAGGTAAAAGTCATTCTCCTTATCGTACTGAATTTGTCCTGATTGTAGGCGGGATCGGGCGCCTGGCTTGAGACTGGAGTTTTAGGAATAGCTACCAGTGTTTCAATCCCTGCCTCGTGGCATTTACGGATCTCTTCTCCGGTATGATATCCTTTATCGGCCAGTTCGGTGAATTCATTGTGACCGAGAATTGATTTAGCCCTTGCAGCCATATTGGCCAGGGCATGCGTGTCATTGTTGTTGGTGGTTTTGAAATCAATAGGAAGGTAATGTTTGTCATCTACCGAGGTTTGAATATTGTAGCAGACCTCGATAATATTCTGACGGACGACCAGTTTCCGGCTATCGGAATCAGTAGTTGATATCTAATCCTGTCCGGTTTCAATTAACTGTTGTTCGAGTCTTTTATACTGCTGTTTCCTTTCATTGAGTCGGGCAATTTTTTCCCGGATCTTCTCTTTGTCAATCTCCGGGTCCAGTCCCATTGTTTCTGCCGTATCTGCAATGTCCAGCGCATCGAGGTATTCGTGGAGTTTATTCTCGATATAGACCAGGTGATCATCAATCTTCTTCTGGTTGAAATTGTTCTTCTTTGAGTTTTGTGCCCGGAGCTTGGTCCCGTCCGTTGCAATCACTTTACCTCCGATCAGGTCAAGGGCTTTACACATTGTGACCATCTTGCGAAAAACCAACTTGATGGCTTTGGGGTTGTCTCTCCTGAAATTGGCGATGGTGTTATGATCCGGGATGAGCTGCCGGAGCAGCCACATCAACTCGATGTTTCGTTGACACTCCCGTTCCAGACACCTGGAAGAACGGATTCTGTTCAGATAGCCGTAAATAAAAAGCTTGAGCAAGTCGCCGGGATGGTACGGTGGCCGGCCTTCCGGCCCAAGCTTTGCATTTGAAAAACCAAGTTCTTCAAGGTTGCAACTATCCACAAACAGATCAATAATTCTTACAGGATTATCTTCCGGGATCATTTCTTCCAAGGAGGAAGAAATCAAAACGATCTGAGCCCTGCTATTTCCTTGTATGTAATCCATACATTAAAGATAGTGAAAACATCAGTAAATACAAGGGAAAGAAGTAACAAGTTATAAACAAAATTGATGTTGAAAAGGGGAGGTTTTTAGACAGTCTGACGTCCTGCCAACAGCCGCTGGGCGGGCGTTACTTGGGTTGGTAGTTGTATTCGTTTCTTCTTCATTAATTTTCTATAACGCTCGCTTTGTATCACTGTGCCCCGCCTGGTCGGCTGCTGACTTGTGTGTGCCCTGCATGAGCATCATGCAGGGCACACTTGTTGTAAGCTGTAGAAAAAGATCAAAAATACAAATCTTTTTCAGAGAGTTTATAACGAGTGTGCAATTTTCCAGAGGGTGGAAGTCCCTTACGGGCGGGGGTA
>JAZDGR010000061.1:0-15206 GCA_043806735.1 bacterium
GATCATTTCACGGGCTATCAGATTAGAGAGCAACGCAGGGCCCGTGAGGTTAACCCGGATGGTGGTTTCCCAATAGGATAAAAATTCTTCCACCGGGATCCCGGTCATATCTTTCTCTTCATAGATCCCGGCGTTGTTGACCAGGATGTCGATGCGCCCATACCGGGAAATCACCGTGGAAACCATCTGCTTCAGGTCTTCCGGACTAGCTATATCTGCCTGGCAGGTCGTATGTCTCTTTCCTGGAAGGGAGTTAATTACCGATTGAGCGGCAGCCTTATTGACATGATAATGAACCACGACCGAAGCACCGGATTCTGCAAATAGCATTGCTGTTGATTTCCCGATTCCACGGGAAGCGCCAGTGACGAGAACGATTCTGCTGTCAAAAGATATTTCCATCTGGGTTAATGTCAGTAAATAGAACGCGGATAACGCAGATCCCGATAAATCCGGGAACACAGATTAACGCAGATTTTTTGATCCGTCAAAATCCGCGTTTATCCGTGTCATCAGCGTGCCATTTGTTCGCTGGTTAAATATTGATTAAGTATCTCTTTCAGCCTCTCATAATCATTTGCCACGGGGAATTCGGGAAAGTCGTCGATCACGTTTTGGGGCGGACGAAAGAGAATCCCGGTATCAGCTTGCTTCAGCATGCTGATATCGTTGTACGAATCCCCCATGGCAATTACCTGGTAGGTAAGGCTCTGCAACGCTTCCACGGTTTTCCGCTTCGGGTCTTTCTGGCGAAGCTTGTAATCAATGATCCGGTTGGTTGGATCCATCACCAGTGTATGGCAAAAAAGGGTCGGTCTTCCGAGCTGTTTCATAAGCGGATCGGCGAACTGGATAAAGGTATCGGAGACGACGATCAGTTGGGTGCGTTCCTTCATCCAGTCAATGAATTCCAACGCCCCAGGCAAGGGACGAATCTGGGCAATGACCTGTTGAATGTCGTGAAGTTTCAACCCGTGCTGGTCAAGGATCTTCATCCTGGAGCGCATGAGCTTATCATAATCGGGTTCATCACGGGTGGTGCGGCGGAGTTCGGGGATGCCGGTTTTCTCGGCGACATTGATCCACACTTCGGGCACAAAGACGCCTTCGAGATCGGAGCAGACGATATACATAAAGTACGAAGTTAGAAGTACGAAGTCAGAACGCAAGTTAGAAAGTAGAACTTAAAAGTTTGAAAAAGTTTGTTACAACTTTGAAAGCAAAGATAGTAAATGCTGCGTATTTCGCTATCTCGCTATTTCCAATCTGATCTATAGATTAAATTGCCGTCAGCTAAAGCTGACGGCAATTTAATTTTAAAACAGTCTTTTATAGTTCTACACTCTAACTTCTAACTTGCGTTCTAACTTCTGGCTTCGTACTTCAGAAAGTTTCCAGCAAATAGTCTTTGAAGGCTTTATAGCTATTTTCGAGATTGGAAAGATGTTCCGGCAGGTGGTCGATGCCTTGCAAACTGGGTGGGAGTTGGGGCTCGACCGCAAGAATTTTTTCGATCTCCTCGGGAAACTTCGCCGGATGTGCGGTCTCGAGGGAGATACACAGCTGTTCCGGATCCATATCCGGATTTGACTTCCTGTATTTCATCAATCCGGCCCACCCCACGGCGCCATGGGGTTCCAGCACGGTTCTATAATCCCGGTAGGCGGATGCAATTGTTTCCCGTGTTTCCGAATCCGTGACACTCACTGCCCAGATCTCCTTCCTCATGTGCTCCAGGTCGGCCTGTTTGTGGACCACTCCGAGTTCATCCATCACGCCTCCGTATAAAGCGACCAGCCGGGCGAGGTTGCTGGGATGGCCCACATTCATGGCGCTGGAGATGCAGTTTCTGCTGGGTTCAACTTTTCGGTAGGTACCCGAATTAACGTAGTTGGGAAACTCATCGTTTTCGTTTGTGGCGATCACGAATTTTTTCACCGGAAGCCCCATCTTCATGGCCAGTACCCCTCCCATCATGTCGCCGAAGTTGCCGGACGGCACGGAGAAAATCACCTGTTCATTCCCGGTAGAGAACCGGTTCGTGCTCCGGTCGGGATCCCTCAATCTGGCAAATGCATAAAAATAATAAACGATCTGCGGAACCAGTCGTCCGATGTTGATCGAGTTGGCCGAGGAGAGGTTCATGCCCGCCAGGTCGGGATCGGCAAACGCCTGCTTGACCAGGGCCTGGCAATCGTCGAATTTGGCATCCAGTGAGAGAACGCGGACGTTCTTTCCAAGGGTCGTCATTTGTTTCCGTTGCCGCGCGGTTACCTCATCTCTGGGGAAGAGGACTACCACATCGATGTTATCCAGACCGTAAAAAGCATTCGCCACCGCGCTTCCTGTATCTCCGGAAGTCGCTGTAAGGATCAGCAACCGTTCGTGTTCTTTCCGCAGGTAATATTGCATCAGCCGTCCCATCATCCGGGCCGCAAAATCCTTGAAGGAGGCCGTCGGTCCCTGGTCCAGACGCATAATGTAACACCGGTTACAAACATGTTCCAGCGGGATCGGGTAATCGTAGGCATCTTTTACAATGGCGATCAGATCCTGCTCCGGGATCTCGCACTGGAGAAACCGCCGGGTAACCTCAAAGGCGATCTCCCAGTATGGCTTAGTGGCATACCCGTAAATCTCTTCCAAGGGAATTTCCGGAATCGTCACCGGCATATAAAGGCCTTTATCGGGAGCTTGCCCCTTCAGAAGCGCCTGGCGAAAAGTGACCGGGTGCGATCTCAGATTCGTGGAATAAAACAACAGGGAATTTTCCATCTGCTATTCCGGTAACTAAATACGCTCAAATGCTTGCGCAAGGTCGGCAAGCAAATCCTGTTCGTCTTCGATACCGATCGAAAAACGAACCATGGACGGAGAGATCCCGGCTTTCTTCAGTTCTTGTTCTCCCATGGCCGCATGGGTGGTCGAAGCCGGGTGGGTGACAATGGATTTGCAGGTTCCCAGATGAGTTGCATGGATAAGGATCTTCAGGGAATCAATAAAGTGGGTTGCCTGGTCGTAAGTTCCCTTCAGAATGAATGACATCAGTGAACTACAGCCTTTCATTTGCGGTTTGATCAGTCCGTGATATGGATTTGATTCCAGTCCGGGATAATTTACCTGGTCAACTTTGGGGTGTTTCTCCAGGAACTTCGCTACGGCCAATGCATTCTGGCAATGACGGTCCATCCGGAGCGCCAATGTTTCCAACCCAATCAGATTCAACCAGGCGTTAAACGGAGCCATGGCCGGTCCGAGGTAGCGGATGCAATTCTGACGTATTCCATCGATCAAGGTTTTCGGGCCGCAGATGATTCCTCCGAGGCTTGTGGCATTTCCGCTGATGTATTTCGTCGTAGAATGAACCACGATATTTCCTCCCAACAAAACCGGTTGCTGCAAAGCAGGAGTGCAAATGGTGTTATCCACCACCAGAGGCAGGTTTTTCGACTTTGCAAGGGCTGCAAGTGCAGGAAGGTCAGCGATATATAGGGCTGGATTACTGGGCGTTTCAACAAAAATGAATCGGGTCTTTGGGGTGATGGCCGCAGCCCAGGCGTCGATTGATTCGGGATTGGTAACCCAGTTAACTTTGGCTCCCATCTTTTTCAGGCCAACGTTAAATAGTCCGAAAGTACCTCCATAAACCCGGTTGGATGAGACTACCTCATCGCCCGGATCCACCAGGTGGTGCGTCAGGAGAAAGATGGCAGACATGCCGGAAGCTGCAGCGATAGCCGCTTCCGTATGTTCCAGGACAGCCATCCGTTTTTCAAACAGGTCGACCGTAGGGTTATCCCATCTGCCATAGGTAAATCCTGGTTTCTCCCCGCTGGAAATGGCAGCAGCCTCTTTGGCATCAAAAAAGGGATAGGCAACAGATTGATAGATGGGAGTGGCCATGGAACTGGGTTTAAATTCAGCATCTCCACCGTGAAGCGCCTGGGTGCTAAATCCATATTTTTTCATAAAATCCTCTTTAAATTTTGTTGAAATTTATTTTGTTCTCAATAGATGCGCTGCAAGAGCAACAAAGATAGGAATTGTTGGGATTTTCTTGTTAATTTTTTCGCAATACTGCCGAGGAGGCGCCTCCTGCCGAGTATTCGGGAGCTGATACAAATACCCGTTTCCCATCCAACACACCCAAGGCCTGGTCCAGATCTTTTATCACATCCATGGGGTGTTCGGCTCCCACACATAGGCGGATCAAATTGTCGGGGATTCCGGCCAGGCGGCGGCCCTCTTCTCCTTGTTGCGAATGGGTTGAGATCGACGGAATAGTGGCGATGGATTTGATTCTTCCCAAATCGGCAGCGCGCCAGATCCGCTGCAATCCGTCGAAAACATCCCGGGTCTGTCGGTGGGACCCGTTGACCTGAAACGACATCAGGTGGCCGAACCGATTGATTTTTTGTTGATAAAGAGTATCATACTCTGAATCTACCAGCCACATATATGCAGTAGCCAGAGTATGCAGCGGATGGCTTTGCAATCCCAGGTATCCGACGTTTGAAACATGTTTATGGCTATTCAGGAATTCCGCAACCTGCTGCGTGTTCCGGCTCATCGCGTCCATTTTCATCCGTAAGGTACGGATGTCGTTGATGGCCAGGATGGCATTCATGGGTGAAATACCGGGCCCGTGATCCCTGTTGGGAAGCAGCCTCAGGTACATGGCAAAGTCGGCTTTCAGTTCCGGGTTGTCGATGTTCGACGTAAGGTTCTTGCGGGAGATCACGGCGCCGCAGATGCCGAAACCACTCGTACTCATAGATTTGGTCACCGATTGAACCACGATATCGGCGCCATGTTCCAGAGGCCGCAAAAGGGCCGGAGTGGCCACAGTTGAGTCAACGATAAGTGGTAGATTATACTTATGCGCAAGCTCCGCTACCGCTTTCAGGTCAAAAAAGGCCTGGCACGGATTGCTGGGAAGTTCTCCGTACAGAAAGCGGGTGTTTTCATCGATGAGGGATTCCCATTCGCGCAGATCGGTAGAGTGGATCACCTTCCTCCATTCTATGTTTTGTTCTTGTTGTTTCCGCACGGAGAACTGTTGAAAAGTGCCACCGTAAACCTGGGCTGTGGCCACGAAATTCACGGGTGCGGCCGGCCTCTTCGGATCGGGTAAAAGAAATGGATCGACCGCACTCCGGATGGCGGCTATCCCTGATGAAGTTGCGACGCAGGAGGTCTCGATGTTCGATCCGTATCCTTCCAGAAGCGCCAGGACGCCCTCCAGGTAATAGGTAGTCGGGTTCGCAATCCGGGAATAACACCAGGTTGGGATCTCATATCCCAGCGCAACTTCCATTTCATCGGCATCGCGGTACGCCTGAGAGTTGGACAGGTAGGTGGGTTCGATGATGGATCCCTGGTTAAAATCCAGCGCTTCCTGCATGGAATAAATGCCATGAACAGCGATCGTATCAAACCGGCATTGCATCATCTGTTTTTTGTAATCCGAGTGCCATTGCATGGATCGTTTCGCGGCTTCCTTGTAATAATCGATTCCTTTTTCGGACATATAGTCAAGGGTTGGTTTCTCCAGGGTAAAGATACGAATTTTGAGATCGTGAAAGAAATAACAGAATGCCCTGGCGCCGTGGTGCCGTGGTGCCGTGGTGCCGTGGTGAAGTAGTGAAATTTTTTAGTAATATTGCAAATATATAAATTTTCATATATGATAAAATCTGTTGTGATCAGCCTCTTGGCAGTTCTGGTGTTGCAACTATCCCATACCTCGAACGGACTGGGGCAGGCGATGCAAACTCCCGAGCAATTTTTCGGATTTATGCCCGGCTCCGACCGGCAGTTATTCGATTATGAGCAGCTCATCGGCTATCTTCATCAACTGGATCAGTCCTCCCCGCGCCTGCTGATGCAGGAAGTGGGGAAATCACCGATGGGTAAACCCATGTATATTGCCTTCATCTCTTCTGCCGCAAACATTGAAAACCTCGGGAGACTCCGGGAAATCAATACACAGTTGGCCATGAACGGGTCACTGACGAATGCGCAACGGGAGGAGCTAGTCCGCGACGGGAAGGTATTTGTCCTGGCTACTTTGTCCATGCATTCTTCGGAAGTAGGTCCTTCCCAGGCGGCGCCGTCGATCGCTTATGATCTGGTTACCGCCAACCATCCCGATACACTCAACTGGCTTGACCATGTTGTGTTGATGATGATTCCCAGTCACAATCCCGATGGAATGGACAAGGTAGTAAATAACTACAAAAAATACCTGGGGACCCGATACGAGGGTTCTTCCCTGCCCGAGGTGTACCATAAATACGTGGGGCACGACAACAACCGTGATTTTATCATCCTGTCGCAGGAAGATACCAAAGCGATTGCCCGGATCTATAACACCGACTGGTTCCCGCAGGTACTGGTGGAGAAACACCAGATGGGATCGTCGGGGGTACGGTATTTCGTTCCGCCTCCGCATGATCCCATTGCCGAGAATGTGGATGCTGGCATCTGGAACTGGATCGGGATCTTCGGAAGCAACCTGATGAAGGACATGACAAAAGCCGGATTGAAAGGGGTCAGCCAGCATTACCTTTTCGATGATTACTGGCCGGGTTCAACCGAGACCTGCATCTGGAAGAACGTGATCGGATTTCTTACCGAAGGCGCCAGCGTGCATACAGCCACCCCGGTTTTTGTGGAAGAAAACGAGCTGGATGTGATCGGGAAAGGATTGGGTGAGTATAAAAAGAGCATCAACATGCCCGATCCCTGGCCGGGAGGATGGTGGCGGCTGAGCGACCTGGTCCAATACGAGGTGGTATCGACGATGTCGATCCTCAACACGGCTTCCGCGAACAGAGAGGCGATCCTTCAATTCCGGAACGATCTCTGCCGGCGGGAAATTGAAAAAGGGAAAACCCAGGCTCCCTATTATTACCTGCTCCCCCTCAAACAGCACGACCCCGGCGAACTGGCCGGACTTGTGAACCTGCTGATGGAGCATGGGGTGAAGGTGTACCAGACAAATCAGGAGCTAAACATAGACTATGTCATCATCCCTAAGGGAAACCTGGTTGTCCCGCTTGCCCAGCCCTACCGGGCGTTCATCAAGGAGGTACTGGAGAAACAAAAATTCCCCGAACGGCATTACACCCCCAATGGCGAAATGATCAAGCCGTACGATATCGCCAGCTGGTCGTTGCCTTTGCACAGGGGAGTTACGGCTGTTGAACTAAATAAACCGGTGGAGGGGATAGAGGCGATGCTGGTCCCGGTAGTTGCGCCGTTATCGTTTGAGAAACACATTCTGGAAACATACTGGGCCGCGATATTCAGCCTGAATAACAACGAAAGTTATCAAGCCGCTTTCCTGGCAAAGGAAAGAGGACTCGATGTGGCCAGGGTTCCGACGGGAGACTTCATCATTTTCAGGGACAACGATAAGCCTGCCAAACTTGATCAGCTGATCAACGAATTATCGGTCATGCCCAGTATTCTGGAGCGTGAAGCCGATTTCCAGATTTCCTCTTTCACCATCCCCAGGATTGCTCTGGTGGAGACCAACATGCACGACATGGATGCCGGATGGACAAGGTTCATTTTCGACAGCTACCACATCCCATATACCGTTGTGGAGCCCGGCGACTTTGAAAAGACCGATTTCAGTAAGGATTTTGATGTCGTCGTTTTCCCAAGCAACAACAAATCCATCCTGATGGAAGGGTTGTACAAGTCGGAAAGCGGGTCCTACCCTACCGATTATCCTCCGGAGTTCACAAAGGGTATCGGAAAAAAGGGGATGGAAAAGTTACTGGAGTTTCTGGAAAAAGGCGGGATCATTTTATCCTGGGGGCAATCGACCGAGTTGTTTACCGATCTCCTTACCGTGAAAAGCGGGGATACGACTGAATCGTTCCGGCTTCCGGTGCAGGATATTTCGAAGCAAGTGCAGAATGACGGGGTATATTGTCCGGGTTCCCTTATGCGTGTTTCCCTGGCCCAGGGGCATCCTCTTACACTGGGGATGGAACAAAGCGCCGGGGTCTTTTTCAGGGGAGGTCCGGTTTTTGAGACAGATATTCCGCATTTCGATATGGACCGCCGGGTGATCGCAAAATTCCCGGAAGAGGGGATCCTGCTCAGTGGATATTGCGAAAAACCGGAGAAACTGGCGAACAAGACCGTACTGGTATGGCTCAGGAAAGGAAAAGGGCAGGTGGTGTTGTACGGGTTCAATCCTCAGTTCCGGGCTTCGACGCAGGGGACGTATAAGCTGTTGTTTAACGGATTATTGTTGGAGAGAATTAAGTAATGCTTCTCACCTCTTCTTCACCACGAAGGCACTAAGGCACAAACCTGGCCCTAGAACCTTATGAACCTGAAAAGCTGAATCGACGATCTCTTTTGCATAGAGTTCAATCTGATCTTTCTTCATTTTGCTCTTTTCCCTCTTAATACGACAGATGATGAAAAGGTTATATGTCCCGTGGATAACATTTTATGACCTTTGTGTCTTCGTGCCTTTGTGGTGAAGAAACTAGAGGCGAATAAGACAGTCAGGGTATGGTGAAATAACGGGCGGATGAGCGGACGGGTGAGATGACTGGTTTTTTCTTGGTCTTGGAATTGTATAATTAGTTAAGGATCAGTTTCCCCGTAATTGTTGTTACATCTGTCCTGATGGAGTATATGTAGAGCCCCTGAGCTAATCCGTTTATGAAAATTGGATTCGCGGTATGGAGCAACGTTATTGAGAATATTTTTCGTCCAATTTGATTAAACAGATTAAATTTTGAGTGAATCATTTCATCAGGGATCTGAATGGTAATGATGTCATCGGCGGGATTTGGAAAAACTCTGACGATATTCTCAATTGGGTTAGATAAGCCCAAATAGGGAGGACATGAATTTCCGAAAATGCTGATGTCCTGCTCCAGAACACAATGCAATACTGTCCACCAGTACAAGCCCCAACAAAGATAAGGTTCGAATAATCCACATTCACTCCCAATGCTTTCGATTATTATCGTACCATTATCGAACGTTAATCTTTTTCTTAGTTCCCCATTTTCCAACATTATCATTGTGTCATGAGTGACAATTAAGTAAGGTAACATTGTTACATATTCAGAATACAACGTATCCCCGACCTGAAGAGAAAAGTCATAAAGTAGCTGTTCGGGAGGAGTCCAATTTATATCATAAACGAATACTTTTTCGGCCAGAGTGTCTTCTCTCATTATCATCCAGGACAAGAAAGAAACTGTGTCTACAACAAATGGCGGACAGAATTCCGGAGGGGTTACCGGAATAATTTCGTATGCATAGATCTTTTTATATGTTTTATTATCTATCACAGTATCCTCCCCAAAAAAATATCTGTTGGCGTTGCAGAAACAATCGCATCCGTATTGTCCATAATAGACATCCCAATATGTATCCGGACGGATAATCGGATGATATTCCTGGGCCTGTCCGCTAATGAAAAAACCAATAAAAGCGAGAATCAGTATTATTTTATTCCGTCTCATACTTATTGAAATTTAACCAATATTTTTCCGGAAGCTACTCTCTCATTATTATAAACCAGCCCCAAGAAGCAAAGTCACTAAGATACAAAGAATCGATAACTTTGTATTAAATCCTTTGTGTCTTAGTGCCTTCGTGGTGAAGAGAAACTTTAAACCCGGCGTCCCCAAGCGGCATCTGTTGCTGGCGGCGACGGCGGTATGGTTGTTCGCGGGAGTATTTCTGTTGTACCGCGGTATCCGGATATTGCCTGTGACCTCTTTCTTGGGATTGAAAATTCCGCTGGCGGTCTTGGCGGGAATAGTGTTTTTTCATGTTCTTTTCCTGCGCGTATCCTTAAAACATATCACCCGAATACGGTCGCTGGAAATTCTACGCCCGTGTATTTTCTCCTTTTTCGACTGGAAAAGTTATCTTCTGATGGGAAGTATGATCGCTTCGGGGATTTTAGTCAGGAGAAGCGGTCTGTTCGATCTGCAATGGGTCTCCCTGTTCTATATCACCATGGCGACGCCGTTGTTGCTGTCGGCAGTGCGGTTTTTCAGGGCGTGGATGAAGTACCAGGAGCTGGTGAACTAGCGGAAGGACAAGAGGACAGGAAGATAGGCGGACAGGAAGTCAGGAAGACAGTCGGGTAGGCGGAAGAAAGATTTTCGAGCATGTTGAATTATTCAACATGTGTATAATAATTCAACAACATAAGCAAGCGAACTGATTCATAGGATTTTGCATATGATTTTATTAGTTGGTGTTGAATAATTCAACAATACATTTTGTATATTTTGTATGCACCCGCTCATCTAATGTATTAACATACAGCATCTTACTCCTTGATTTTTTCTTTGGCACAGGATTTGCATCCTCTTAGCAGCAATCATTTCACTTCTGGAAAAGTGGAGCCCACAATAAGCCTTAAACACATGATTTTAAATCTTTTAGATATGAAAAGCATCCTATATTTATTCATCGGTTTATTACTACTCCATGGCAGCGATAGTAGCTATTGCAGCAATGGAAGCAGTAAAAAAATGGTACCCAATACCATCAATTCTCATACGAATTCCCTTCGTATTTTAAGTACTCCGGATTTAGTTAATCTCACAACAAAGTGGGCCCGCGAATATGGCAAATTGAATCCGGAAGTGCAAATTGAGGTGATGACTTTTACGGGTACCCCGGAAAGTGCTTTTCAAAACGGAGGGGCAGGTCTGTCCTTTATTTCGAATGAAAATAATGCTGCACTTTCGAATGATTCGATATGGAAAATGGCAGTTGGTCGCGATGTTATAGTACCCATTATTAATTCGAAAAATCCATGGTTGGATAAGATTAATCAGCAGGGAGTTTCTCCGGAAGAGCTTGCTCAGATTTTTAAAAATCCCGAAAAGCAAACGTGGGGAGTTCTGCTGGGAAATACGCAAAACGCTCCTGTCCATTACTATCTGATTAACAATGAAACCATACAATCACAGGTGGCAACTTTCCTGGCCACGGATCAACATACGATAGAGGGAATTCCCGTAGAAAACGGAGATGCGATGATTTCAGCAATTCAAAAGGACCCATACGGAATAGGTTTTTGTGAGATGACGGATGTTCTTGATTTGGGAAACCAACGTTTTGTTGACAATGTTAAGTTACTGCCTATTGATAAAAACAGGAATGGGACCCTTGATTATTTTGAAAATATCTATAGTGATGTACATGTTTTCATGCGGGGAGTATGGATTGGTAAATATCCAAAAGATTTATGCAGAACCATTTACTCCATTTCTTCTGTACAACCATCAAACCATACTAAAATCGCATTCTTAACCTGGGTGCTCACCGAGGGACAACAGTTCCTAGCTCCGGTTGGCAACAGCGATCTCGCATACAGCGACAGACAAAGGAAAAAACTTGAACTGCTGACCGGTAGTCAAACGAACGTAGGCATGTTCCCTGGTAGTAAATTTTACGTAAACAAATTAAATGATCTTTCCATCTTCTCCATTATCATCGTAGTTCTAATACCGTTCCTACTGGCTTTTATGATAGGGGAAGCGGTAGTCCGGGACAAAAGACGAAAAAAAGCGGCAGTTGTGCATGCCCCATCCATTTCTCCCCGGGTTTTTGATACAAATTCCGTTCTGACTCCAAATGGTCTCTATTTTGACAAAACTCATACCTGGGCTTTTATGGAAAAAAACGGCGTTGTCAGAATAGGGATCGATGATTTTCTTCAGCATATCACGGGACCTCTGACTCGCATAAAGATGAAAAAACCAGGGGAGAAAATAAAAAAGGGCGAACTGCTTCTTTCCCTCATTCAGAATGGTAAGCAATTGAACATCCATGCTCCGGTTTCCGGAACCATTACCGCAGAAAACGAACTACTTATCACAACTGCATCAACTATGAATTCTTCTCCCTATTCCGATGGCTGGGTGTATCTAATTGAACCTACGGATTGGTTAAGGGAAATCCGGTTTTTGACCATGGCAGAAAAATATAAAGAGTGGTTAAAAAAGGAATTTTCCCGACTAAAGGATTTTCTTGCAGTTTCTGTAAAGGTCAATACGGTTGAATATGCTCCTATTATCCTTCAGGATGGCGGAGAACTAAAAGATGGTATTCTGGCGGATCTTGGGCCCGAAGTTTGGGAAGATTTTCAGACGAAATTTATTGACACTTCCATATAGAGATAACTTTTTGAAAAGATCTTTTAAAAATAACTAAAATCAAGAATTATGGTTATAGATCGACGAGGCTTTTTGAAAACCCTTGGGCTTGCAGGGGTTACACTAACAGTTGGAAAGAGTTTTGGTGCCACACAAGACAAAAAGAGTCCTATCGAATTCAACGGGATCCTATATGATTCAACGCTTTGCGTTGGCTGTCAGAGCTGCGAATTTGCCTGTGCTGAACAATATGGGTTACCGTTTCCAACTGAATCACCAGCTCCGGGAATCATACGAAAAACAGATGAGACAAGACGCGTTGTTGTGAATAGTTATAACACGTCAAAAGGGGCACAATATGTAAGAAAAGCATGTATGCACTGTAATGAACCTGCTTGTGCATCAGCATGTCTTACGAAAGCGATGATAAAAACGGATGAAGGTCCTGTTATCTGGCGTGAAGATAAATGCATGGGTTGCAGGTCGTGCATGATCTCTTGTCCCTTTGATATGCCAAAATTTGAATACAACAACCCGAATCCTAAAATTCAAAAATGCCGAATGTGTTATGAGCTTATTCGGAAAGGGCAAAAGCCGGCTTGTGTTGACGTTTGCCCACCAGAAGCTCTCCTTTTCGGGAAAAGAAGAGACCTGATTGAGATTGCACGAACGAGAATATATGCAGAACCTGAAAAATATAATCATTCCATTTATGGAGAGCACGAAGTTGGAGGGACAGGGGTTCTTTATCTTGCTTCCGTGCCGTTTGAGGAATTAGGATTCAGAAAGGATCTCGGTACCACATCGTATCCTGAATATAACAAGACTTTTCTGTATTCGGTGCCTGCAGTGCTGGTCCTTTGGCCTGCCTTCCTGCTTGGCCTGAACAATGCACTGTTTGAAAGAAAAAGAAAAATTCAGAAAGAGAAAGAGGAGCAGTCATGAATAGTGAACATCAAAAAGGTTTTTTTAAATTCATCATGGGTGAATTAAAACCAAAGGGGAAATTTTTCACCCCATTCAATGTAATTTCAGGAATAACCATTCTGACAGCGATAGGTATTCTTATCCATCGTTTTGCAAATGGGTTAGGCTCAGTAATCCATTCTTCCCAGGAACTTCCCTGGGGACTATGGATTAACTTTAATGTAATAACCGGGGTTTCTTTTGCAGGAGGAGCTTTTGTCGTCACATTCATGGTATATATCCTGGGATTGGAGAAATATCGTCCAATCGTCAGGGCAACTGTACTCTATGCCCTCCTTGCTTATATGTTTTATGCGGGTGCGCTGTTACTTGACCTGGGACGTCCATGGAAAGTCATCAACCCGATCATTGGCAACTCGTTTGGAATAAGCTCTGTCCTTTTTCTTGTCGCCTGGCACTTCATTCTTTATATGGGCGCATTATTTATTGAGTTCTGCCCGACTATTACGGAGTGGGTGGCATGGAAACGATATAGAAAATTCTTTATCTCACTTACCTTGGCAGTAGTCATTTTTGGAATCGCCCTTTCGACGTTACATCAGTCCGGGCTTGGCGCGCTTTTTTTAATGGCTAAGCCGAAGATTCATCCTTTATGGTATTCAGAGTTCATCCCTCTTCTCTTCTTTATATCAAGCATATTTGCAGGGCTATCCTTAGTAATCGTCATGGAAACGATAAACCAGGGAGTCTTCAAGCACGATATGTCTTTTGTGCATAAAAGTTCCCATAGAAATATCGTGTTGAGCCTTGCAAGAACTTGTGCTGGTACCATATTCGTTTATTTCTTTATGACTGTACTGGTGTTTATACATGGTAAAAATTATGCTTTTATCAACACCCCATGGGGGGTTTGGTATCTCGTAGAAGTACTTGGATTTGTGTTAGTCCCTTGTATAATTTTTATGTACGGATATAGATACCGCAACCTGATACTCGTTCGTTCTGCCGCGATAATGGCAATAATAGGAATCATTTTAAACAGGCTTAATATCTCGACAATTGCATTTCAATGGTATGACAAAACAGTACATTATCCTACCTGGATGGAAATTGTTGTTAGTGCTGCAGTAATATTTACACAAATTATCGTGTTCCGGTGGATTGTCAGGAGAATGCCTGTATATAGAGAATCTCCCCACTGGGTAACCGATGAAAATCAAAATAAATCGTTCATTAATCATGAGAAAAGGAGGAAAAAATGGAAGGTTTCAGTAGAGTAGATATTTTCGATACAAAGGGAATAGAATACATATTTGTTATAGGGTATCTATTAATCCTGATTATTTTCTGGAAAATATCGCACAAACAAGTAAAAATAACCAAGCAAATTCAACAGGCAATAAGTAATCTTTCTGCTAATATCTTGAGAATTCCTCAGGGGTTATTTTACAGTAAAAATCACACCTGGGCTCATTTGGAAGAATCCGGAGCCGCCAAAGTGGGATTGGATGATTTGCTTCAGCATATTACCGGTGAGGTCACATTCAGTACGCTGAAAAATCCTGGCGAAATAATTAAGAAAGGAGATTTACTGACAGAAATTGCTCAAGAAGGCAAACTTCTCAGGATATTTTCGCCTCTTTCCGGAAAAATTCTGAATACGAATTCCATACTTGAAGAGAGCCCCGAAATCTTAAATGAAGATCCTTATGAAAAAGGGTGGATTTATAAAATTAAACCCTCAAACTGGATTGCAGAGACGAAATCATATTACCTCGCCGAAGAAGCGACAAACTGGTCAATGAAAGAACTGGAAAGATTTAAAGATTTTCTAGCAGTGTCAGCAAAAAAATATTCCTCTGAGCCAACCCTAATCATTTTGCAGGATGGTGGTGAATTACGGGACAATACACTGGCACAGCTGCCAGATGAAGTATGGCAGGATTTCCAGAAATATTTTTTAGACCATATGCTCTGAGGGATAGAATAAAAAATGGTGTCAAATCACCATTTTTTTTTATCTTTCAAGGCTAATAATGAACTAGTAATCTGACCATGGCGTTGTTTTGTAAGACACCACGTAAAAATAACACCGGAAGTTCAGTACTTAAA
>JAZDGR010000062.1:0-4353 GCA_043806735.1 bacterium
ATCAACAGATTGGATAAGTATTTCAAGGGACGCGTTGGTGTCGGGATCTATATAATCTCTGGCAAAAACGAAAGCAAGATCCAATTCCTGTTCTTCACCAGGTCTTAATGTATCGGGACCAATTACGCCAAGACCACGTCTATCCTGAGGATTATTACCGGCGGTAGTTTCCGTCCATAATTTGGGACCGTATGGGGGCACTCCTTTTGTTCCCCAGTCGCAAACATCAGAAATACCTGGGAACATGTAGTTACATTCCGGGCCATATCCGCCAGTGCTAACATGGCCATCCCCTCCATAAATCATTTTCGTGGAGTCTTTCCAGATACCTTGCAGAGTTAAATAGTACTCATTGGCATAAGAAGGATCGGTCATGTAATAGGGTACACCGGCATTAGAATTATTAAAATACAAAAATCCGGTCATGCCAAACCGTTCATTATCCACGATACTATCACCAAATCCGTATCCATTAATGGCGAATGGGTCAATTGGATAACCCGTATTGAGGATATCACAATTTCCGGAGACATAGGCTGGGTTGTCCCTTTGATCGGGAGTCAATAATGGTCCCCCAAGAAATACGATGGCCTGTACAGGAGGATTTGCACCATACGCGAATGGTTGTCCGGTTCCATCCACAGGAATGCCATTGTATCCAAAAAACATGCCCCTTTCAACATCGCAACCCACATAGTCGTCATTATTATATCCAATATCAAAATCTGAATAAATCCCGGTATAGGTACCTGTATAGGTATGGGATGAACGGTTGATAATTTTGTAATTCACAAAAACTGTATTGCTGAAGGCCGTATCCTGTGGGATATCAAAAACATATGCCATTCCATGAATTTCGACTCTCATCTTATTGCCTTCCGTCTCCGTATGAATATCCCGGTCGTCGTTGAAAATAAAGTAAAGCGTCTGATCGCCCCGGATATTTGGATAATCACCCTGAAAAGGATTATAAAAGCCATCCGGATCGACATCGATATAAGGCGCCAATTCGGCCGCCTGTCCCATGGAAACATCACCATTCCCCGGCCAGGTAAGGATATCATAGATAGGCTGATAACCTGGATCATTCCAGTTTGCTTTATGGAATTCAATCTCGTCTTTACTTAGTTTCCACATATAATTCCACACGGTATCAGTATACAGGGAGTAATACATGGAATCCATTACCGGCCCTGCCAAAAAATCAGATTTTGTGAAGGCCGGACCCCCGTTTGGTCCCTGGCCATACCGGTATCCTGCAAGGCGAAGCTGATCATTTTCGTCTATTCCTCCGATCCAGAGGGAATGTGCAAATATGGTGCCTTTCCCGCTGCCTTTCGGGACTTCAAAACAGGTATAGTCCTTTTTAAGATGGTAACCGCACGCCATAAAAAGGGCATTTACATTATTCAGGTAGAGTGAGTCATAGCTTTCATCCCGAAAAATGCAGGTTAAACTTGCTCTGGACGTGTCGGCCGTGCCTTTTCTGTGCAAGATATAATACCCTTGAACTGTTCCATTGGTAAATAGTCTCCACTTTGCTAAAAATTCAACCAGCTTTTTCTCGGGTAAGATAATTTGTCTCCAGACGGGATCAATATGTACGTTAAGGATCTCTATAGAATCGCCGGGTGGAATTATATCATTGGCAGTAAGATCAACGGTATCTTTGATACCGGGAACCAGATAAATTGTGTCGCTGATGGCTTTGAAGTACTGTGCGCTACTTAGTAAAGAAACAAAGAACATCGTCAGTAGAAGGAAAAGATTTTTCATTGGTTTAATTTTTACGTTGCCCCTGATGTAATTCATACAACAAACAAATATAATCACTTTCACCGCATCACAAACGGAACGATGATAGCGATGATCCCCGTGAAGACCACTACCATGATGAAGAGGTTGTAGCGCACGCTGTAGTTCCTCAGCAGCGACTGATCGAATACTTGTCAACCTGCTTGACCTTGTACATGGTGATCAGTCCGTTCAGCAACTTCTCGCGGGTCTGCTTTCCCTTGATCAGTCCGAATATAACCACCAGGTTAACCAGGACGACCAGCACCACAAAAATAAACATCACGACCAGCACTGAATCGTCGGTGCGCGATTGCTCGACCAACCCGGCATTGATAGCCAGGGTAACCAGGTTCAGGATAATGGCAGTCAGGATAAAGATGATATCCGTTCGGGTATTTTGCTACAGCTCCGACGTAATATGTACATGTTCGATCATACGAGGTTCCTCCTTTTTTCAGCAAAATTAGTGTAAATGTTTTTCTTCAGGTACCGGCTGATGATGAACAGTCCTCCCACCAGGATAAACGGGACATTGAGCATACCCACAATCCCGAGGCTCGTCCATACCGAATGATTCATGTCGTAATTATGGGTATAGATGAACGGACTGAGGATGACTCCGATTGCGATAAAGATGATCCCCCCTGCCAGTTCCCACTTCCAGGATATGACAAGAATCGCTATCAATATATAGGTTGGGATCAGATGAATCAGAAAACCCAGGATCTGCTGACCCAGGGTTAGTTTCGGATCAAACGAATCGAGGGCAAACATGCTGATGAACAAAATGGCCAGGATGCAAAGGATCCGTGGAGCCCAATGTACGATTTTGACCGTTGTTTTCATGATGTCGGTTTTTACTGGATTAAAGTTACTAAAACGGACGAAAGAAAGAATAAAAATGATGGGTGACTACATCCGGAGGATCAAACAACGAGAGTACCGGGATCCCAAAAGCCTTGGAAAAATAAGGGTCAAGCGATTTGGCCTTCTCCATCAACTTCTCTGCCTCTTCTTTGTGGCCGGTGAACATTTCGGTCTTCACCAGCATCCCGGTAGCATAGGCCTGCAGGGGAATGACGGGAACCGGTTCACTTTCCAGGTATTGCTTTACATATAACGCTGAGATAGGTAATAAAGAATCAGCCAGCTCTTTGTTTTGCATAACCCCCATCATATAATACCTGGCCAGATCCAGAAGCAGGAGCTGTTTAGATGAGTCCATCTCTATGACTTTGGTAAAATAGAGCTTTGCGTTTTCCGGATCATCCTGATACAAGTATGCAATCCCGATTTCCTTTAAGATATCCGGGTTATCCCCATGAAGGGCTTGAAATTCTTTCCAGTAGGCCACCTGATCCGTCTCCTCAGGCGCCAGATCCAGAATTGCTTTGGCTCCGAAATAGGGATCCAGTTCCTTGAGTTTTGCAGCATACTTTGTAGCTTTTACACTATCCCCTCCCATCTCGGGCGGCAACATGCCGTAGATCTCCACCAGGTAGAGCATGGCCTCGGGGTAATCGGGTTTCAGTTTCAGCACCTCCTCAAACTGAGCACAGGTAGCAGTCACCCTATCCGTTACCTTCTCCGGTTCGCGGTGCATCGCCATGTAGGCATTCAGAAAAAGATCCATGGCCTTGGCATACGCATAGATGACATTTTCCGGATCATACATGGTGGCTTTATCGACAGAGGTGATGATCTCATCTATTGTGACATCTCCGCCTCCGGTGAGCTGATAATGTTTCACCCTGGAGAGCTCATAGTGAGCCATGGCAAGGGTGGAATCTTTGGCAAGGAGGGTATCCAGAACCGCCTTTGCCTGATCCACTTTCCCTTGCATTCTCAGGGTATAAGCATTCATCACTCCTTTTTCCTGTGGATTACAGGAGAACAGACTCAGCATTGAGAATACGGAAAGACTGATCAAAACAACACACAGAACTAAGCTTGTTCTCTTGTGCCTAAAGGGTTTGTTTTTCGTTTTCATGGCTGCATCATTTTCATGGTTAACTTTTTATACCTTTGATTTAAAGCCGGATTAAGTAATGTTGCATTACAAGTTGTAATAATCCGGCAGTGAAATTACGGCCTGACCGGAGAAATTACTTGAAAAACTGTTGTAAATGGTTTGTAAACTCTTTTACAATAATTTTACAGTGGGAAACCCCCTTATGGAACACGGGAATGCCTGACAGGGATCATCATTGTTTCGAGCTTCTGAAAAAGGAGATTGCGGTCTGTATGCAGCAAACTTTTCCCGGGATCAATCCTTCCATTTCGGAATGGAAAGGGCAGGAGATTGTTAATTTCCAGGAGGAGCTCCGGGTAAAAGTGAACGGCCACATCAGTGAAAAGTGGTTCTATACCCATATAAAATCACACAAAGGTTCCCTTCCCAGGATCGATGTACTAAACCTGCTGAGCAAATATGCCGGATATTCGGACTGGGATGATTTTCTGTTCCGGCACAAGGACCAGTCCTCCCCCATACCTCTCACCAAAAAGGCAAACCGCGTTTTCATCGTTGTCCCTGCGCTCCTGATCCTGATTTCG
>JAZDGR010000063.1:0-2053 GCA_043806735.1 bacterium
TCTCCGGAAGACATCGACCGGGCGGAAAACCGCCACAAGTTTTCTTCTTTGCTGGACAGGCTGGATATTGACCAGCCCCGCTGGAAAGAGCTCTCCGACCTGGAAGAAATCCATGCATTTGTCGACGAAGTGAGATTCCCCGTCCTGATCAGGCCATCGTATGTTTTATCAGGGGCCGCCATGAATGTGGTATCGAACCACGAAGAGCTGGACCTGTTCCTGAGTCTGGCGGCCCGCGTTTCCAAAGAGTATCCCGTGGTGGTATCCGAATTCATCCAGCATGCCAAAGAGATTGAGATAGATGCTGTAGCCAGGGAGGGGGAGATCATTGCCTACGCCATTTCGGAACACATCGAGTTTGCAGGGGTCCATTCGGGGGATTCTACCATGGTCTTCCCGGCTCAGAAGATCTATTTTGAAACGGCACGACGGATCAAGCGCATCACCCGGGATATTGCGCGGGCGCTGAACATTTCCGGACCGTTCAACATGCAGTTCCTGGCCAGGGACAACGACATCAAGGTGATAGAGTGCAACCTCCGGGCTTCTCGCAGCTTCCCCTTCGTCTCCAAAGTACTGAAGATCAATTTCATTGACCTGGCTACCCGGATCATGCTCGGACTGCCTGTGGAAAAACCCGGCAAGTCGGCATTTGACCTGGATTACATCGGAATAAAAGCGCCCCAGTTTTCGTTCTCCCGTCTGCAGAAAGCCGATCCGGTGCTGGGGGTCGAAATGGCATCCACCGGTGAAGTGGGATGTATCGGGGAGAACTATTACGAAACGTTGCTGAACGCCATGCTCTCGGTGGGGTATCAGATCCCGAAAAAAAGCATCCTGCTCTCCACAGGAGATGCCAGGTCAAAGCTGGAGTTGCTCGAGAGCGCACGCATGCTGGCGGAAAAAGGGTATCTGCTCTATGCCACCCGCGGATCGGCGCTGTACCTCCAGGAACACAACATACCGGTAACAGTCCTTTACTGGCCGGACGAAGACCGGCAACCCAACACCCTGGATTACCTGAAGGAACGCAAAATCGACCTGGTCATCAACATTCCCAAAAACCTCTCCAAAACGGAATTGGATAACGATTACACCATCCGCCGGACCGCGGTGGATTTCAACATCCCGCTCATCACGAATGCCCGCCTCGCCAGCGCTTTCATTTACGGCATCTGCCGCCTGGAAGAGAGCATTTCCCTGAAAAGCTGGGATGAATATTGACCGGAAAAAAGTATCTTTGACACCGTTTTCTTTATCCAACAATCAGCTAACTTTCAAATTTATAATTTATGAGAACAAATGTCATTTTTAACCTCTTCATGATTGCTATGCTCGGAGCGGGCATGCTCATGGGGGGGTGCAAAAACAAACCCATGCAGGCAAGACAGATCCCTCTGGAAGATTTCTTCAGGAACCCGGAGAAAACGCGCTATCAGATTTCCCCTGACGGGAAATTTTATTCCTTCCTGGCGCCGTATGAAAGCAGAATGAACATCTTTGTCCAGGAGATTGGCAAGGATAGCGCCCTCCGACTTACGTCGGAAACGGACCGCGATATTTCCGGCTATTTCTGGAAGAATCCTACCCGGATTTTATATCTGAAAGATACGGGCGGTGATGAGAATTTCAAACTATATGGGGTTAATGCCGATGGATCGAATCTGATCTGCTTCACCGATTTCCCGAAAGTACGCACCGAGATCATCGACAACCTGGAAAATTTTCCCAATGAAGTGATCATCGGGATGAACAAACGTAATCCCGAAGTATTTGATCCTTACCGGCTCAACATCGAGACCGGAAAGATGGAGATGCTGGCCGAAAACCCGGGCAACATCCAGGGCTGGATGCTTGATCATGAAGGAAAGCTCCGGGTCGCACTTGGGCTTGATGGCACCAATACCACCATCCTGTACCGCGACAAAGAAAGTGACCCTTTCCGCACCGTGCTGACTACCAGTTTCAAGGAAACCCTCAACCCGCAGTTCTTCACCTTCGACGACAAAAACGTCTATGCGACTTCCAACCTGGGCCGGGATAAAATTGCTGC
>JAZDGR010000064.1:0-6406 GCA_043806735.1 bacterium
CCCACCCAGATCAATGGTAAAAAGTACCGGCTATTCAGATAGGGGATGCGGAACTCATGTTGCCGTGGCGGAGTGATCCTTCCCTTGTTCTGTTCATCCAGAACCAGCACGCCGCCCGATACCAGCACAAAGGCGAACAGGGTCCCGATGCTGCACAGGTCGGTCACCTCCGTGAGGTTCATAAAGAGTGCCGGGATGGCTACAAACACCCCCGCTACAATCGTGGCGAACCAGGGGGTCCGGAACCGCCGGTGGATCTTGCCAAACGCTTTGGGCAGCAGTCCGTCGCGGCTCATGCTCATCCAGATGCGGGGCTGACCCGTCTGGAATACCAGCAGCACTCCGGCCATAGCGATCACCGCACCTACTGCGATGATCCCCGAGAGCTTTGTGAGATGCAGCTTCTCGAAAGCATAAGCCAGCGGATCTCCGATGGCCAGTTCACTGTAATGGACCATCCCGGTCAGAACCAGACTGATGGCTATATATAGTATCGTGGTGATAATCAGGGCAAAGATGATTGCCCGGGGAATATCCCGCCGGGGATTGCGGCACTCCTCAGCGGTGGTGGAGATGGCATCAAATCCAATGTAAGCGAAGAAAACTCCGCTTACCCCTTTCAGCACGCCGGTGATTCCGTTGGGTGCAAAGGGGCTCCAGTTCCCGGGGTCGATGTAAAATGACCCTACGGAGATCACCACCAGCAGAATTCCTATTTTAACCAGCACCATAATATTGCTCGTGACTTTGGTCTCATAAATACCGATAAAGACCAGGGTACAGATTACCACCACGATAAAAAACGCAGGGATATCCGCAATGATCCGGATGCTGCCGATAAATGGCGCCTGGATCCAGGCTAGGTAGGCTTCACGCATCGAAAAAGTAAACTGGTCGAGGGAGATCCCGTTAGCCAGTTCGGTCAGGGCAGCGTGATATCCCCGGGATGCCGAAAGGTAGTCGACAAGCAGGTATTCGGGAAGATGGACACCGAGTCCGCTTAGGAGTCCGGCAAAGTAATCGGACCAGCTGATAGCCACGGCGATGTTCCCGATCGCATACTCCATGATCAGGTCCCAGCCGATGATCCAGGCAAGTAATTCCCCGAAACTGGCATAGGCATAGGTGTATGCACTTCCGCTGATCGGGATGATCGACGCAAAGCGGGCATAACACATGGCTGAAAAAGCACAGGCAATTGCGGTAAAGAGAAATAGCAGGGAAACTGCCGGCCCTCCATGGGAAGCTGCAGCGCCGATGGTACTGAAAATACCGGCCCCGACGACCGCGGCAATCCCGAGTCCGGTCAGGTCGATCAACCGCAGGCTCTTCCTGAGGGAAGCATGGGTTTGCCCGTGGGATTCGACATCCGCGAGGATCCGGTCGATCGATTTCTTACGGAAAAGCGACGAAAAAGACAAAGAATTTTTTGATAAAAATAAAAAAAAACTCAATAGAACGCTGATTTTACGGATGCCTTTGGCAACGCGGATCGACGCAGATTTTTAAATCAGCGAAAATCAGCGTTTATCAGCGTAATCCGCGTGCAATTCCCTGAATTCATATCTTTGCAAAAAGCACTTTATGAAGATAGCCGTTTTCGGCGCCAGCGGAAGAACGGGAATTCTGACCGTCTACCAGGCTCTTGACAAAGGGCATTTCGTGACAGCGTTTTCCAGAAAAGCCTCTCATGTCACCATCCAGCACCCGAAGATTACTGTTGTGGAGGGGGATGTATTGGATTATGAGAAAGTGAAAGCCGCATTACAGGGCAATGAAGCTGTACTCATCGCCCTGGGAGTGGATAAAAACCAACCTACGTTGGTTCTTTCCGACGGGACGGCCAACATCCTCAAGGCCATGAAGGAATGTGGGGTTCACAGGCTGATTTGCATGTCCTCCGCAGGGATTCTAGGGAACGATACCGCATGGCTGTTCGGGAAATTTTTTGTTCCGCTGTTTCTGAACCATGTGTTCAAGGATAAAGTCCGCCAGATGAATCTGATCCGGGAAAGCGGACTGGAATGGGTCATCGTACGGCCTCCGCGCCTGACCCTCGCCCCCAAAACTGGCGCTTACCAGATCACGCAGGGCCGGCCTGCTACGAAGTCAATCCCACGGGCCGATGTGGCGGATTTCATGTTAAAATTGCTGACCCAGAAAAAATATGACGGACAAATGCCGTCAATATCAAGTTACTAACCAGAAAACTATGAATTTACAGTTTCGTGATGATTTCCTAAAAAAATGGAAAAAGTACTTTGATGAACCGGTGGCTGCCATCTTCTTCGCCACCCCGGATGTCCTTTCGGGCCTGTTCACCCTGGCCAATTTCGACCGGGTGGACGGACAGGGAGTACTCGCTCCGTTTGGTTCGGGGTGCTCCTCCATCGTGTATCATCCCTGGTTTGAAAATGAAAAAGAGAATCCCAGGGCCATCCTGGGGATGTTCGATATCTCTGCCCGCCCCTGCGTGCCCAAGGACAGGCTTACGTTTGCCGTTCCGATGAAAAAACTTGAAAAGATGGTTCCCTACATGGATGAAAGCTTTTTGATCACCGGATCGTGGAAAAAGGTGAAAGAGCGGTTCTGAAATATTTTCTACCTTTAATC
This sequence comes from bacterium, assembly GCA_043806735.1. Classification (GTDB taxonomy): domain Bacteria; phylum Bacteroidota; class Bacteroidia; order Bacteroidales; family FEN-979; genus QYOJ01. Next base: position 2,614 of record JAZDGR010000064.1, read on the forward strand.
GGGATATCAGAAAAATCGGAATATAATTGAAACTCCAATAGGCGAGTCCCCTCCGAAAAGTAATTAATGCTGAAAATTGAATATTGGACTTTTCACAGGGAGGCTCAATAGGTGCCAACTGATTATTGGTATTTTTACTTTTCAGAATGATGTTGGTAACGGAATAAGTACGACTTTTGTTAGTAATTCAAATCAGGAATAAATCAAACCTTAAATACGCATTATTGTGATGAACATTAATTCTTGTTGAATAAAAGAAAAGGGAAAAGGTAAATGTAAAATTTGAGTGGCTTACAGACAATTAAAGGCTGTGTTTTTTGTGAAAGAGAAAGGGAAAATAACCAACAAGGAGTATCAGGAAGTTTTTGGAGTAGCAAGAATGACCGCAACAAGAGATTTAACAGAATTGGTTGAAAAAGGAATTTTAAAATCATCTGAAATGAAAGGAGCAGGCTCTTTTTATCAATTGTGAATTGCATCATAATTGCACCAATTGCACCACAATTGCCTCATTAATGTACCAATTGCATCATAAAGCATTGTTATTAGACATAGAATAAATGGATGACAAATGTTAATTCTTTCATGTCACATGAATAAAATCGAAGATCAAATACAAAACCTCTCGCATCTGTACCTTCCCGAAATGGTCGGGATCAGGAGACATCTTCACCAGCATCCTGAGTTGTCAAAAGAGGAAAAAGAAACCGCAGCCTTTATTGTATCCAGGCTTAGTGAGTATGGGATTCCATGCCAGACCGGCATTGCCGGGTTCGGTGTGGTCGGCCTGATTGAAGGGAAGAAGGCCGGATCCGCGTGTATTGCCCTGCGGGCCGATATGGATGCCCTGCCTGTGGAGGAAAAGAATCCGACCGATTACATTTCCAGGGAACCCGGGAAGATGCATGCCTGCGGCCACGACGTGCATATGGCTTGTCTCCTTGGCGCGGCCCGCATCTTATCCGAACTAAAGGATCAGTTCGGGGGTACAGTCAAGTTGATTTTTCAGCCTTCGGAAGAAACCTATCCGGGCGGTGCGATCGAAATGATCAACGAAGGGGTACTTACCGGTCCGGACGTAGAGGTCGTTCTGGGCCAGCACGTGCTTCCTTCCCTGGATGCCGGGAAAGTGGGATTCAACGCGGGCCCCGATATGGCTTCTACCGATGAAGTCTACCTCACGGTGAAGGGCAAAGGAGGACATGCGGCGGCTCCCAACCTGGCAGTCGATCCGGTTTTGATCGCCGCCCATATTCTGGTAGCCCTTCAGCAGATCGTCAGCCGGAATGCCGACCCCATCCTGCCGACCGTGCTTTCGTTCGGACGGATCATCGGGGAAGGGCGAACCAACATCATTCCCGACGAGGTAAAAATCGACGGCACGGTGAGGACCTACAACGAATCGTGGCGGAAAGAGATCCACCGGAAAATCGAGACCATTGCTTCTTCCATTGCCGTGAGCATGGGAGGAAGTTGCGAAGTGCGTATCGCCTCGGGGTATCCTTATCTTCACAACGATGAGCAGCTAACAGCAAAACTGGAACAGCTTGCAAAAGAATATTTGGGAGAAGATTCCGTTGTTAAACTTGAGAGACGGATGACGGCGGAGGACTTTGCCTATTTTGCCCAGCGGGTTCCCTCGTGCCTCTACCGGTTAGGAGTAAGGAATGAATCAAAAGGAATCGGTTCCTTCCTTCATTCATCCACGTTTGATGTGGATGAAGCCGCACTGGAAACCGGCGCCGGCCTCTTCGCCTGGCTCGCTTTCAACCTCCTGACGAAGGACTAATACTTTTATGAAACCAATCCACACCTCACGTTCCACGTCTTACGTCCTACGCCCTACGTCTTACATCCTTATACTGTTCACTGTTCACTTTTCACTTTTCACTGCCTTCTCCCAGGATCGCCCCACCCCCCAGCAACCACCCCGCCTGCTCCCGTTCCAGCAGCAGGCCCAGCCTCCCACGGATGAAGCCCAGCTGGCCATGCAGTTTTTCCAGGCAAAAGACTATGCAAAAGCCGCTGAGTTGTATGAGAAGCTGTACAAAGAAAAACCCTCTACCAACTTGTACATCTATTACCTGCACAGCCTGATCGAACTCAAGGAATACAACAAAGCGGAAAAACTGATCAAGACGCAGCGCAAGTTTGAACCCAAAGCCTTGAAATACCTGGTGGACCTGGGATATATCCAGTTCAGGGAAGGAGACGGAGAGAAAGCGAAGAAATTGTACGACGAAGCATTGCGTGACCTGCTGCCTGACCAGCAACAGATATTCGAGCTGGCCAATGCCTTTATCCTGAAGGGAGAGAACGCCTATGCCATCCAGACTTACCTGAAGGGGAGAGAGCTTCTAAAAGGATCCTACCCGTTCAGTTTCGAGTTGGCTAACCTGTACGAACGGACGGAGGATTTTACCAATCTTTTCGGGGAGTACCTCAACCTGCTGGCATTCAACGAATCCTATGTGCGAACCGTGCAGGACCGGCTTCAGAACCTGCTGATCAATGATCCTGACAACGAGAAGAATGAGTTTTTCCGGAAGGCCTTGCTATCCCGGGTCCAGAAATACCCTGACCAGGCGATCTATTCCGATATCCTCTGGTGGTACTCCATCCAGCAAAAGGATTTCGAGCTGGCCCTACTGCAGGCCAAAGCGCTTGACCGGAGGCGGCAGGAGCAGGGAGACCGCATCCTTCAGTTGGCTCAGTTGGCAGTTTCCAACGAGCAATATAAGGTTGCTTTGGAAGCCTACAAATACCTCCTGGGGAAAGGGAAAGCGTATCCCTATTATGAACTCAGCCACATTGAACTGGCCAATACCCGTTTCCTGCAGGTTACCTCCGAACCCGATCCGAACCCCAAAGAATTAGCTGAGCTGAAAACGGAGATCTTAAAGGTCCTGGAAACGACGGGAGAAAACGGCCGGTCGGTTACCCTGATGCAACATCTCGCGCACCTGGAAGCTTTTTACCTGGGCCAATCTGAACCGGCCGAAGATCTTCTTTACCGCGCTATCGAACTGAAGGATATCAGTCCGCAATCCCGGGCTCTTTGCAAAATGGAACTTGGAGACATCCTGCTTTTTTTTGGCGATGTCTGGGAGGCCACTTTGCTGTACCAGCAGGTATATCAGGATTTCAAATACGACGTACTGGGCCAGACAGCCAAGTTTAAAAACACCAGGCTGTCGTTTTACATCGGGGAATTTGCCTGGGCAAAGGCCCAGGCCGATATCCTCAAGACAGCTACCGACAAGCTGATCGCAAACGACGCCATCGCCCTCTCCCTGCTTATCGGCGAGAACTACGATCCCGATTCCACCACCATTGCGTTGACCCTGTACGCAAAAGCCGAACTACTCAGCATGAAAAATGAAGAGGAACAGGCAATCGTACTCCTGGATTCCATCCCTTTGCTTTTCGGGTATCATCCCATCCTGGATGACATCCTGATGAAAAAAGCGGAGATCTACGAAAAAACAGGGGAGTATGCTGTGGCCGACAGCCTGCTGCACCGGATCACGCAGGAATATGGCAGCGATGTGCTGGCCGACCGCGCCCTCTTCATGCGAGCCGTGTTGCAAGAGACGAAAATCGGAAACAGACAGCTCGCAATGACCCTGTACGGAGAATTGATCGAAAAGTACCCCGGAAGCATCTACGTCGTCGACGCAAGAAAACGCTACCGGGCGCTGAGAGGAGACGTGGTGTCAATTAAGAACTAAAGGCATCAAGGCACCAAGGCACCAAGGCAACATATCAATGTATCCTTAATAACTTAATGACC
>JAZDGR010000065.1:0-19676 GCA_043806735.1 bacterium
GGGGGGCCAAGGTTCTCATCATTTGTTTACCTTCGTAATGCAAAAACCTTTTATGAAAGACAAACCCGTAATTGTTGTCATTGGCGGCGGTTTCGGAGGAATCGAGCTGATCAAGAAGCTCCGCAACAAATCCTTCGATATCATTCTCATCGACCGGAATAACCACCATACGTTCCAGCCTTTGTTGTACCAGGTTGCATCGTGCGGACTCTCAGCCGTTTCCATCACATCGCCTTTCCGGCGGATTTTTCAGGGAGTTAAGAACTTCCGCTTCCGGATGGCAGATGTGACCCGGATCGACCCGGAATCCAAAAAAGTAAGTACTAATATCGGCGAGATCTCTTATGACATCCTGGTAATAGGAACCGGCTCAACCAGTAATTATTATGGCAATGACAACCTGCAAAAACACAGCCTCGCCCTCAAGTCGGTCACCGATGCACTCACTATCCGGAATACCCTGTTACGTGAATTTGAAGAGGCGATCACCCGCTTGCAGACCGACGAAAAGAAGATCCTCCTCAACTTTGTGATCATCGGAGCCGGTTCTACCGGAGTGGAGATAGCCGGTTCCCTGGCGGAGTTTAAAAAGCATATCGTGCCATTCGACTATCCCGAACTGGATCCCGGATTGATGAACATCCACCTCATCGAATCAGCTTCTCGTGTATTGCCGATGATGTCAAAGATCTCTTCGGAAAAGGCCAGTGAATACTTAACACATATGGGTGTAAAATTATGGCTGAATACCCGGGTACAGGATTACGACGGACTCAATGTAACTCTTACCGATGGGACTGTCCTTCGTTCGGTGGCTTTTATCTGGTCGGCAGGGGTGAAAGGGGCCTTGATCGTGGGATTAAAACCGGAGTCCTTGGATAAAGGGAACCGTTACATTATCAATGGTTTCAATCAGGTGCAAGGATATTCCGATATTTATGCACTGGGCGATGTAGCCGCCATGCTCTCTCCCCGATGGCCGGAGGGTCATCCGTTGCTTGCCCTTCCGGCCATTCAGCAGGGACACAACCTGGCGAAAAACCTGGTCAGGTCATCGGAAGGGAAAGTTATGAAGCCCTTTGTTTACAACGATCTGGGTATCATGTCAACGGTGGGGCGAAATAAAGCGGTTGCCGAACTCCGGTTTGGCACGTTCCATGGATTTCTTGCCTGGTTTATGTGGATGTTCGTTCACCTGATCCGGTTAATCGGTTTTCGTAACCGCTTAGCCATTCTCATCGATTGGATCTGGAACTACTTTACCTATGAATATTCGTTCCGGATCATCACCCAACCGTTCCGGAAAGAAAAGTGCAGGGATTGCGACCCCTGACTTCTACTCTTTGCGCTTCGATCCCTCCTTACCCTGGATAGCTAATACGGTAAGTCTGGCAAATCCCCACCCCAGGATACACCCAATCACGATCCCCGCGAGAATATCCCCGGGGTAATGCACCCCCAGATATATCCGTGAATAGGCCATAATGAATGCCCAAACGAGGAGGATCGGCGTCAGCCATTTAACTCTCCGGTGCAGAAGAAGGATCAGGAAAATGGCGATTGCAAAATTGTTGGAAGCATGGGAGGAATAAAAACCAAATTGTCCTCCTTTATATTCATTTACCGTATGTACCTGTTGTTCGATTTGTAATTCATGTGAAGGACGAAGGCGTTTGACGCTGTATTTAGTCAGGTTGGCAAGCTGGTCGGAAGCGGTAATCATTAGGGCCACTGCCACGATGATGGCAATGATTTTCCATCTGAATGTCCGGATAAGAAGATAGAGGATAAGCAGGTAAAGAGGGATCCAGATGAGGGGTTTGGTCGCATAATAAAATAACGGATCGAAAAAGGGGCTGTGCAGCCCGTTCAGGGCCAAAAAGGTAGTTGTGTCGAGATGAATAAGAGATTCCAACATATATTATATCCACATTATTTATTGATCCTCATTCAGTTTCTCCCAAAGCAGCCCTTTCAGTTTTTCCAGTCCGGTTTTCTTATGTGATGAGATACATACGAATGGCACGTCAGGTAAATCCGGTTTCAATGCACGGATAATCTCTTCGTCAGCCAGGTCCGATTTGGTCACCGCAAGGACTCTCGGCTTATGAAGCAGTTCAGGATTATACATTTGCAATTCATGCAGTAGAATTTGGTATTCCTTCCGGATGTCATTGCAATCGACCGGGATCATAAAAAGCAGCACCGAGTTCCGTTCGATATGCCGTAGGAAACGCAATCCGAGTCCCTTTCCTTCATGTGCTCCTTCTATGATGCCTGGAATATCCGCCACAACGAAGGATCTGTTCCCGTGATAACTGACCAGTCCGAGGTTCGGGACAAGGGTGGTAAAAGGATAATCCGCTATCTGCGGTTTGGCAGCAGAAATTACGGATAACAAGGTCGATTTTCCCGCATTCGGGAAACCGACCAGCCCCACATCTGCCAATAATTTCAGCTCCAGGATGAACCATCCCTCCAATCCGGGTTCCCCGGGTTGAGCGTATTTTGGAGCCTGGTTTGTGGAGGATTTGAAATGTTCGTTTCCAAGTCCGCCCCTCCCCCCGGGAACCAGTATAGTTGTTTCTTCGTGGCTCGTTATCTCGGAGATAAATTCACCGGAATCGGCATTCCGGGCTACCGTCCCCAAAGGGACCTCAATGGTTACATTCTTCCCGTTGGCTCCAGTCTTCAGACTCCGCATACCGTGTTCCCCATAACCTGCTTTCAGGTGCTTGGTAAACCTGAGGTGAAGTAATGTCCAAAGTTGTTGATTTCCTTTTAAAATAATATCTCCCCCCTTCCCTCCATCGCCGCCATCGGGGCCTCCCCGAGGATTCCCTCTTGTTCGTAAAAAATGAGCAGAACCGGCTCCTCCTTTGCCGGAAGCACAGAAGATCTTTACATAATCGACAAAATTAGATTCCGCCATACTATGCAAACATCGTAAATGTATTCGAACGTCCCCGGAGCCTAATCACATAGAACTTGTTCATACCAGCCGGTCGATTATCTGGCATAAAGATTTGAAGATTCCCTCAATGTTTCCCATGCCATATACTTTGGTTAAAATCCGTTGATTCGTGTAATGTGTGATCAACGGTTTTGTATGCCGGTAATAAACGACCAGCCGGTTTTTAATCACATCCTCCGTGTCATCCGTACGCCCCTCTTCCTTTGCCCTGTTGATCAATCGTCGCAATAATTCTGGTTCCGGTACCTCCAGAGAAAGAACCTGCGTGATCCGGCAGTTTCTCCGGTCCATCATACTATCCAGTGCTTCGGCCTGTCCAATAGTACGGGGAAATCCGTCGAAGATAAAGCCATTGGCCCCGAGATGCTTATCACAGGTATTATCCAAAATCTCGATAAGGAGTTCATCCGGGACCAGTTCACCGCTGGCGATGATATCCTTCACCTTCAGACCAAGCTCCGTTTCCAGCGTGATCTCAGCCCGTAGAATATCCCCGGTGGAAACATGTACCAGGTCATAATGGTTCGCCACTTTTACGGCCTGGGTTCCTTTTCCGACTCCGGGAGGGCCAAAGAAGATCAGGTTCAGCATATCTCACTATTTCACTATATCACTATTTTATATATCTCCGTCAGGTTTCGCCCATATCCGTCATAATCCAGCCCGTATCCGACCACAAACGCATTTTCGATCTCCATCCCAAGGTAGTCGATTTTGAAATGTTTGACGAATGCATCCGGTTTCAGGCAGAAACAGGCCAGTCGAACTGATGCCGGTTTGTACTTTTGAATGTCCTTCAGCAGGTAATCCATCGTTATCCCCGAATCGACAATATCTTCCACGACGATTACATGCCGCTCTTTCACTTCTTCATTTATTCCGATCAATGTTCTTATTTTTTCTGTCGATTGTATTCCCGAATAAGAAGCATATTTCACAAAGGAGATCTGACACTGGATGTCCAGCTTCCTTATGAGGTCTGAAGCAAAAATAAAGGCCCCATTCAGCACCCCGAGCAACAAGGGATTTTTCCCGGTATAATCGATATTGATCCGGTCGGCAATCTCTTGAACTGCCTGATCAATCTGCTCCCGGGAAATAAACTTCCGGAACAGTTTATCTTTTACCACAACGGAATCCATCTGATGGTTAATCCTACTTCTAATACAAAATAAAGAAGAAAATCTTAATTTCGTGCTTTTAAACGGAAAATAGTTACTCATGAAACCTATTGTCAGTATCATCATGGGCAGTACTTCCGACCTTTCGGTGATGGAAGTGGCAGCCAACTTCCTGAACGATATGCAGATCCCTTTTGAGATCAACGCGTTATCGGCCCACCGCACTCCTGAAAAGGTAGAAGAGTTTGCCAAAGGTGCCCATGGCCGGGGCATTAAAGTAATCATCGCCGCCGCTGGTATGGCGGCTCACCTGCCGGGGGTCATTGCTTCCATGACTACACTCCCTGTCATTGGTGTCCCCATCAAAACGTCGCTCGAGGGACTGGATGCTCTCCTGGCAATTGTCCAGATGCCTCCCGGAATACCGGTTGCTACCGTTGGGATTAACGGGGCGGAGAATGCGGCAATCCTGGCCGTTGAGATGCTGGCATTGTCCGATCCTGCCGTGCACAAGAAAATGTTGAACTTCAAGGAAGGTTTGAAGAAAAAAATTATCAAAGCGAATGAAGAGTTAGCGAAAGTGAAGTTTGATTACAAAGTCATCTAAACTTACTTCCTGCTCTCGATCAGGATCTCCAGCATCCTGATCCCGGCTTCCGGAATGGTTGTTCCGGGTCCGAAGATGGCAGCTGCGCCGGCAGTATACAGAAAATCGTAATCCTGTGGCGGGATTACCCCCCCAACGATCACCAGGATATCTTCCCGCCCAAGTTTTTTCAGTTCATTTATCACTTGGGGAACCAGGGTTTTATGTCCTCCGGCAAGGCTGGATACCCCCAAAATGTGCACATCGTTTTCAATGGCTTGTTTTGCGGCTTCTGCCGGCGTCTGGAACAACGGACCGATATCCACATCGAATCCGATATCCGCATATCCCGTTGCAACTACCTTGGCCCCCCTGTCATGACCGTCCTGTCCCATTTTTGCAATCATGATCCGTGGGCGGCGGCCTTCCAGTTCAGCAAACGCATCCGCAAGTTCCCTTGCCTTCCTGAACGCATCGCTGTCTTTCGACTCGGAGGAATAGACTCCGGATATTGATCGTATCACTGCTTTGTACCTCCCATAAACTTTTTCAAGTGCGTAAGAAATCTCCCCCAGCGTCGCCCGTTTTCGCGCGGCATCAATGGATAATGCGAGCAGATTGCCTTCCCCGGATTTGGCAGCTTTGGTCAGCGCTTCCAGGGATGTTTCCACTTCCGCGGTATTCCGTTCAAATTTCAGTTTTTTCAGGGTTCCGATCTGTGTTTCCCTGACAGCCGTATTATCCACTTCCAGGGTTTCGATCGGATCCTCTTTCTCCAACCTGCATGTATTGACCCCGATAATTTTGTCTTTCCCCGAATCGATCCGCGCCTGCTTTCGGGCTGCTGCCTCTTCAATTTTCATTTTGGGAATTCCCGTCTCAATGGCTTTCGCCATCCCGCCCAGTTCTTCGATCTCCAAAATATGTTCCCATGCCTTGCGGGCGATTTGATCTGTCAGGGTTTCCACAAAATAGGAGCCGGCCCAGGGATCAAGAGAGCGGCAAATTTGGGTCTCCTGCTGGATATAAAGCTGGGTATTCCTCGATATCCGCGCAGAAAAGTCGGTCGGCAAGGCAATCGCTTCATCCAGGGAATTGGTATGCAACGACTGGGTATGACCCAAAGCTGCCCCCAGCGCTTCAATGCAGGTCCGCGTCACGTTGTTGAATGGGTCTTGCTCGGTAAGACTCCAGCCCGAGGTCTGCGTATGCGCACGCAACGCCATCGATTTCGGGTTTCCCGGGTTGAATTGCTTTACGATTTTGGCCCAAAGCATCCGGGCAGCCCGCATCTTGGCAATCTCCATAAAGAAGTTCATCCCCGAGCCCCAGAAAAAGGAAATCCTGGGAGCAAATGCGTCAATATCCAATCCGGCATTCACTCCGGTACGAAGGTATTCCAATCCGTCAGCCAGGGTATAAGCTAGCTCAATATCGCAGGTGGCGCCTGCTTCCTGCATATGGTAGCCGCTGATGCTGATCGAGTTGAATTTGGGCATATATTCAGCGGTGAACCGGAAAATATCGGCGATGATCCTCATGGAAGGGCCCGGGGGATAGATATAGGTATTCCTGACCATAAATTCTTTCAGGATATCATTCTGGATCGTCCCGGTCAGTTGATCCATTGCGACTCCCTGTTCCTCCGCTGCCACGATAAAGAAAGCAAGTACCGGCAGAACGGCTCCGTTCATGGTCATAGAAACCGACATCCTGTCGAGGGGGATCTGATCAAATAGCGCCTTCATGTCCTCGACGGTGTCAATTGCAACTCCTGCTTTGCCCACATCGCCAACTACCCGTTCATGGTCTGAGTCGTAACCCCGATGCGTTGCCAGGTCGAAAGCGACGGATAATCCTATCTGACCCGCTGCCAGATTCCGGCGGTAAAATGCATTTGACTCCTCAGCAGTCGAAAAACCGGCATATTGCCTGATGGTCCAGGGGCTCGTCACATACATAGTGGAGTATGGACCACGCAAAAACGGCGGGAGCCCGGCAGCATACCCGAGATGCTCCAACTCCTGAAGATCCGTTTCTCCATAAACGGATTTTAAAGGAATCTGTTCGGCAGTCATCCAATCTTCCTGGATCATATGCTGCTTTTCCCATTCCGAAAAGTCGGCCGGATACATTCCTGTCTTTCTAAAATCAACATCTTTGAAGCTGGGGCGCATAGAATATCTCAGATCGGCTGGGTTAGATGGTAAGAATAAAAACAAGGTAGATTTTTTTCGACATCGGATTGACAACCAGGTTCGAGCAAATAGGAATCGAAAACTTCTTCGAGATTGGGATTTCCTTTCCGACATGGATCCCCACATTTGTAAGTCCTGCTTTCGTCCCGTACCATGAACTTCCGAAAGGGATCCCGCCGATGAATGGCCGGAGTTCGAATCCTTTTATATCAATCAGATAAGAGAGTTCAAAATAGGTCGAGAAATTATTCTTATCTCCGACTCCGTACACTCCGGTAGAATCTTTGTTCTTATCGGCACCGTAAACCAGGGTCGAAGCGATGAACTGAAGTGGAAATTTCTCGGGCCCATCAAAAATCAAACTAACTTCAAGCGTATGCAATGTCGTGCTGTTATTCCAGTCAAAATAGTTGTTTCCCGGTAGCGAATCGATCGGACTGGGAGTATAATAGTCATAGAGCATCAACGTGAAATACTTATACGTATAGGCAAGAAACAGATCACATTCGGAATAGTTATAATTGATCGAAACAGTGTCGTTGACAGGATAGTTGGTCCGTGTCAATCCATAGGATGCCCATGCTCCAAATGTGATGCCAAACGCCGATAATGAAAGGGTTGGCTGAATAGCTGCAGAATTCCCGAAGTCAATTCCCCTCCAGATATACCGGCTGACCAGATCGGCCCCCACGTCGAGGGTTACCTTTGCTTCTTCGGCTGCTTCACTTTCTTTCAAAGCTACTTCTTCCTGTGCCATGACAGGCATTGTTCCCATGACCCCTATGATATAGATGCCGATGGGCATGAAAAATGTCCTTAATGAAAAAGGTTGTTTTGCTGTGGATTTCTTCTCCATAATGAAAACTGTCTGTTTCTAATCCAGGTGGAGAAACCTGTGAAGTTCCTCAATATCAATAGGTTTATTCATCATCTCATCCATTCCGGCGGCCAGGAATTTATCTCTTTCATCTTCCAATGCATTGGCTGTTACGGCAATAATTTTAACCCTCTCTTTCTCCCTGATTCCTTTTTCCAGTTCGAGTTTTCTGATTTCTTTTGTCGCCGTGACTCCATCCATTACCGGCATCATGATATCCATCAGGATGACATCATACTTGTTCGCCAAGAATTTTTCAATGGCAGCCTGTCCATCGGAAGCTTTATCAACCTGATGCCCGATTCGGATCAGGGAGGACATAAGCAATCGCAGATTGATCTGGTTATCTTCCACGACAAGAATGGAAAGGGCTCTTTTATTCTGTGGTTCTGGTGAGTTTTCCTGGTTCATAAAGATCTATTATTGAATACCGAAGAAATTTTGATATCGCTGAAGTGTGTCAAGAAGATTGCCCCGGATATGAATAAACTCATCTATACCCGAACTTGTAAGTTCTTTGATTTCGTCTTTCGGATATCCGGCTATCACGACCTTGACGGATGGCCTCTGTTCCTTTACCTTCCGGGCAATTTCCGGTGCAACCGCAGGAAGTTCCTCGTCTGAGCTGCAAATCACTATGATTTCCGCGCCGGAAGATAGGGTCTCCTCCACTCCTGAATCAATATCCGTGATTTCATTGCTTTCGATAATCCTGTAGCCGGCACAGCCGAAAAAGTTGGCGGAAAAGCCAGTCCTGGCCAATCTCATTGTCGGATTTCCTATTGGGAAGAGGAATACTGCCGGCCGCGCGTTTCCTGCATTAACAAACCGTTCTGTTGCGAGACGTAGTTTTTCAAAAGGTTCAGCGACCCGAAAAGGGCTCAGCTTTTTATACCTGGATTCCCGTTCCGGTTCTTGTTCTTTTAAACTAAAAATTCTATCACGCATGGTCTCCTGGAGGTTTGGGAACTGGTTCGTTCCTAAAATCAAAAGCTTATGTGAAGCGGCTTCCTGCTCTTTAGTCTGCCTGGATTTCCAAACAGAATCCTGAACAAAGCGCGATAAAATGCACTCGATCAATCCTCCTTTTTCCTCAACTTGCCTGAATAGATCCCAGGCATGAATGGCTATCGAATCAGTTAGATTTTCTATAAAATAGGATCCGGCAGCGGGGTCAACCACTTTATCCAGATACGATTCCTCCATAAAGATCAATTGCTGATTTCTTGCAATCCTGTCCCCAAAGTCATCCCGCTGCTGATAAGCGACATGAAAAGGAAGAATAGCCATCGAGTTCACGCCGCCAAAAGCGCCGGACATGCCTTCCGTAGTGGTTCTCAACAAGTTGACATAAGGGTCAAAGATGGTCTTGTTCCATCGCGCTGTGATGCAGTGGATATCCATTTTACAGGTTTCTTTATCCGCAGGTTTATATTGCTCTACAATTTTGGCCCAGAGCAGTCGTGCGGCCCGGAGTTTGGCTATCTCAAGAAAAAAACTCGAACCCAAAGCAAAGGTGAATGTCATTCGTGCGGTGATCTCTTCTACCGGAATGCCCCGACCGGTAAGCTCAACCAGGTATTCATTCCCGGCTGCCAGGCTGAACGCCAGTTCCTGGACCAGCGTGGATCCTGCATCCTGGAATCTGCTTCCGTCTACTGTTATTGCCTTGAAGAAAGGGAGGCGCCGGTTTAGTGTGGTCACGAGAGAGCCGGCCTCTTCGAAGTTGTTCTGTTTCGAAATATGAAAATCGCCGTTAGCCAGAAGGTAGCCGATGGGATCGAAATTGAGAGACCCTTTTATCATACCTGCATCAATGCCCAAATGATCCAGCGCCGAAAGAAACAATTCCAGTGTCAAAGGATAGGATTGCGATTTGATGAAATGAATGGATGTCCTCGCGGGGACAATCCCTTCCAACAGCATGTGCATATCCTTCGGGGTGGTGATGCTTCTGGCATCGAAACCAATTGCTCCAACCCCTTGGCCGATTGCCTGAATGGCAATCCGGTTCGCTTCCCGGATATTCTCTGGTTCGATGTCCTGCTGTATGATCCACGCGTTATCCGCAACTTTATTGCCTCGGATATAAGGAAACTCATCCGGAGGTGAACTGAGATATCCCAGCTCATTCAGATCCTCCGCCCTGTAATAAGGCCTGACAGGGAACCCTTCCGGGGTTTCCCAGATCAGTTTCCGTTGATAATCCGCGCCTTTCAGATCTTTCCGGATCTGCGCTTCCCATTCTGCCGTTGGGATGGCCGGGAATTGAGCAAACAGCTTTCCTTTTCTGGTTGTTTCAGCATTCATATGAGGAAACAAAAGTAATCATTATACATAAAATCACTATACCTTTACTGAAAAAACCATATGAAAGTCGCATTGTTCGGAGCCTCGGGATTTATCGGAATGTATCTGAAGCGAGTTCTGCGGACCGAAGGGTTTGATCTCACCATTATCCTTCGGGAGGGTTTCCAGAAGAAAGAGGCTGATTTTTGCGCAACATATATTGATCACCACGACATAATCATCAATCTGACCGGCGCTCCGCTTTCCCGGAAATGGACCGAAGCCTACAAGAAGGAAATCTATGACAGCCGGATCCTGACTACCCGGAAAATCGTTGATGCTATTATCCAAGCCAGTAATCCGCCAAAAACCCTCATCAATGTTTCGGCAGTAGGTATTTATAAAGACGGAATTAAGTATACGGAGGAGACGACTGAATTTGCCGGAAATTTCCTGGGAACGCTTTGCCGGAATTGGGAGGCCGAAGCATGGAAAGCCCGGGAGAAGTGCAGGGTAGTTCTGTTTCGGATGGGATTGGTTCTGGCCAAAGACGGCGGTGCGCTGGAAAAAATGGCTCCAATTTTCCGGTCAGGTCTCGGGGCAAAGGTCGGCAACGGGGAACAGGGTGTTTCATGGGTCCATATGGATGACCTCATAAAAGCTTTTCTGTTCGTCATGTATCATACTGGCATTGAAGGAGTTGTAAATGCGGTTGGAGCGTATCCCACTGACAACTACTATTTCTCTGAAACCCTGGGAAAGATGTTCGGGCAGCCGGTCTATTTTACGATTCCCCGATTTGTTTTGAAGCTCATTTACGGCGAGGGAGCCCAACTCCTCACGGAGGGGCAAAAAGTGCTGCCTGCAGTGCTGTTACGAAACGGATTCGTATTTGATTATCCCACCCTCGATAAGGCCCTGGTTGCCATTTACCGGGATTAGCGGTTTTTTATTTGCTATTCTTTGAATCGAAATTTCAAATACGATATTTGCCTTCCTTCTTCGAGCCAGATTTCTTCGTAGTAGGTCTGGATCTTTGCCGCCGGCTCATCCGGATGGGTTTTATAAAGATCTTCCGTGGCGAGTATCAGATCCATGTTAAATTCCTTTGCTTTCTCCAGTGTATAAGTGAAAAGATTCCGATCATCGGTTTTCAGATGGATAATCCCAGAGCGTGTGAGAATTTTTTTGTATCTGTTCAGAAAAACCGGGGAAGTCAGACGCTTCCTCTTTTTTCCGACCTGAGGATCGGGAAACGCGATCCAGATTTCCGCAATCTCTCCCGGTGCAAAGAGAGATTCAATGTGGTCGGCCCGGATTCGGATAAACGCAACATTTTTCAATCCTTCCTCTTCCACTGTCTTACATCCCCGCCATAACCTGGCCCCTTTTATGTCGATGCCGATGAAGTTTTTCTCCGGGGAGTGGTGCGCAAGGCCCACGGTGTACTCTCCCTTTCCACATCCCAGCTCAAGGGTAATGGGATGCTCATTTCTGAAGTATTCGCTTCCCCATTTACCCTGAAGCCAGAAATGGGGAGACAAATCCATATAACGCGGTTGGAAAAGGTGGAGGAAGGAGAGGTTTTCGGTAAAACGAATCAGCTTCTTTTTCGCCACAAATGCGCTTATTTTTCCAGTAACCAGGCTCCCGGGCAGCCTTCGGATTTCATGCGGCTCATCATGTTCAGGGCTTCGTTTCTTTCCGTAAAAACACCGGCAGCAACCCGCGATAACCCACCGGAGGAGCGGTCAAAAATGAGGGCCTTGATTCCTTGCTGGGTCAAGGTTTTCACCAATTTATGCGCATTCTCTTCAATGCGAAAAGCGCCGACAATGACGGCAAATTTGCCTGGTTGTTCCTCCCGCGTAGAATTTTGCGTAAGTTCTCTTGAGACAGGATCAGTATTTACAGACGTCTCTTCCGGAAAAGAAACTACCTGGGTTTCAGCCGGTGCTGTTTTTTTCTCTGCGGTGGTAAAAGGAGAGAGCGAAGAGAGAAGATCCGCATAATTCCATGATCCGGATTTAATCGAATCGTAGCCAGCCAGGCTGAGCAGCACAGCAACCGCCACCGGAATTGCAAGGATAGCCGCCCATTTCAAGGATTTTGGGATCGCTTTCCTGACCAGCTTTTTGTGTTCGCTGCGTAATTGAAGGCGTTTCTCGACCTTTTCCTGATTGGCGTCGGGCTTCACGGGAGCCGAAAAGAATGGTTGCAAACCAAAGGATTCGGGAAGAAGATTGGCGCGTAGATCCTGGTCAAATTGAATATTCCCTTCTTTCCCCATATATAGTTTCCCGATGTTTTGAAGGATCAGGTATTTCCGTGATTTCAAAACCCGGAGGGTTTCATCGGCGAACAACCTGATTTTTTCGTTGGCATCGTTAAAACTGGTCTTCTCGGCCTGCACTATGTGGTTAGCCAGGAGTCCGTCATTTTGTTTCAGGTTGATATTGAAGAGAATTTTTTTGGAAGGAGGTTGAAACGTGTGATACACAGGGTGGATCTGAGCAGGCAGATAGCTGCCCACAAATCCCCCTAGCCCCGGAATGATCACGCAATCATGTTCTGACAACAGATCCGAAATGTACTTTTGTATATCCATGGCCATCCTGAGTTTAACCTGCAAAGATAACAAATTTTACCTTTGTTTACCGGGTTTTGTTGGTAATTTTTAGCAAATCGGCTGGAGTGTCTATAGAGATGCTTTCATATGCCGTTTCATGAACCATAATCGGATATCCCTGCTGAAGCCAGCGAAGCTGCTCAAGGGATTCCGATTTCTCCAGCGTCGTTTCAGTCAATTTTACAACCTGGCGAAGGATATCTGTCCTGAATCCGTAAATTCCGACGTGTTCATAAAACTCTCCATGCCTTATCCATTCCCGGGATTCGACATTCCGGAGAAACGGAATGGTTGAACGGCTGAAGTAGAGAACTTGTTTGTTGAGATTAAAAACCAGCTTGACGACGTTTGGATCTGAAAGTTCTTCGACACGGCTAATCTTTCTGGCCAGGGTGGCGATTTGCGTGGATTGCGTTTTAAAACAGTGGATTACTTCAGAAATCTGCTCCGGATGAATAAATGGTTCATCTCCCTGAATGTTCACAACGATCTCAATATGTTCAGCACCGGGGCTGTTGAGGTAAACAGAAAGCGCTTCAGCACAGCGTTCGGTGCCGCTTCTGTGATCGGGTGACGTCATTAGTACGTTTCCTCCGAATTCGTTCACATGCTTTTCAACCAGGTCATGATCTGTGGCCACGATCACTGTGGTGAGTTCCCGGCATTTTCCAGCCTGTTCGTAGACTCTTTGGATCATCGATTTTCCGTTAATCATATGCAACGGCTTACCCGGAAAACGGGTGGAGTCATAACGGGCTGGGATGACACCAAGAATTTTCATCCGGGGAGCTAAAACAAGCCGTGTAATTCAGCGTTAACCCTGTCGATCACTGTTCCCAGATCTTCGGGTTTCTCGCTGAAATTGATGGTATCCACATCGATGATCAGCAACTTGCCAAGCTGGTAAGTGAGGATCCATTCCTCGTACCTTTCATTCAGGTTTTTCAGGTAATCGAGCCGGATAGCGCTTTCGTATTCCCGCCCTCTTTTCTGAATCTGGTTAACTAAAGCAGGTACGGAAGCCCTCAGATAGATAAGCAGGTCGGGAGGCTGGATGAGGGAGCTGACAAGTTCAAATAGGGACAGGTAATTCTCATAGTCACGGGTACTCATCAGGTTCATGGAATGCAGGTTCGGAGCAAAAATATAGGCATCTTCATAAATGGTCCGGTCCTGAACCACCGTTTTCCCCGATTTACGGATCTGGATGATTTGTTTGAACCGGGTATTGAGGAAGTAGATCTGCAGGTTAAAAGACCACCTTTGCATATCTTCATAGAAACTGTGCAGATAGGGATTGTTATCCAGATTTTCATAGTGGGGTTCCCACCGGAAATGTTTGGTCAGTAATTCGGTAAGGGTTGTTTTCCCCGATCCAATATTTCCTGCAATGGCAATATGCATGGTAACGATTTTAACCCAAAGATAGAAAAAGTGTTGGAGTTAGAAAATCATTTTCAAGATTTCATCCACATATTTCCGGTCGTTAAACAGTCGGGGAACTTTGTTCTGCCCGCCCAATTTCCCCTTAGATTTTAACCACCGGTAAAAAGTCCCTGCCAGCATTGGCCGGATGATCGGCTCCCCTAATAACATATTATGATATCGCTTCGCCTCGTAATCGGAGTTGAGAGATTTTAATGCATTATCTAATATTTCCGTAAAAAATGCCAGATCCGCAGGAGGGGTTTCAAATTCAATCAGCCATTCATGAGCCCCTCGCTGGTCTCTCTTCAGGTAAACCGGTGCCGCCGTGTATTCGGCGATCGTTGCCATGCAACGGGCGCAGGCAATTGAGAGGGCTTTATCCGCATTGTCGACGATTAGTTCCTCCCCGAACGCATTTATGAAACTCCGCGTCCGTCCTGTGATCTTAATCCGGTATGGATTGACGGAAGTGAACATGACGGTATCGCCAACCAGGTAACGCCACAGTCCGGCATTGGTTGTGATCACCAGGGCATAATTTACGTCAGGTTCAACTTCATCGAGTGTCAGGGTTTTATATTCCGCTGAAGAAATATTGTCGGCGGGAATAAATTCATAATAGATCCCGTAATCCAGCATCAGTAACAGTTCATCCGAGTGTTGCCTGTCCTGGATCGCAAAAAAACCCTCGGAGGCATTGTACGTTTCGAGGTAGTTGACTTTTCCGGAAGGCAGAAGTTTTTTGAACTGGTCAACATAAGGACTGAAACTCACTCCTCCGTGGATGAACAACTCAAAATTCGGCCATATGTCCAGGAGATTTTCTTTGCCCGCAATCTCCAGCACTCGTCTGAACAACAACAGCGTCCAGGAAGGCACCCCGGAAATATTGGTTACATTTTGTGCGATGGTAGCCTGTGCCATCTTCTCAATCTTGACCTCCCAATCATCCATCAGGGCAATGGAAAGATTCGGGGTTCTCAGTAACTCAACCCAAAGAGGCAGATTCTGCATCAGGATGGCGGAAAGGTCTCCCTGGTAGTATATCGAATCGTTATTCACTTCCACCATCTGCTGGGTACCTCCCATTCCAATCGCTTTTCCTCCGAAAAGATTGGTAGAGGGATGGTTGTTGCAATAGATGCTGAGCAGGTCTTTGCCTCCTTTGAAGTGGCACTCCTCCAGCGCCTCTTCGCTCACCGGGATAAACTTGCTTTTTTCGTTCATGGTGCCGGATGATTTGGCATAACATTTAATCTCCGTTGGCCAAAGGATGTTCTGGTCTCCCAGTTTTAAGCGGTCAATGTAAGGTTTTACTTCTTCATAATCCTGCACGGGCAACCTCTCCCGGAATTGCTCCGGAGTTCCGATAGTCCGGAAATTATATTTTAGTCCCCATTCCGTTCCCCTGGCCGTGTAAAGAAGCTTCTTCAACCATTCCCGCTGAACTTCGTGAGGATATTTCAGAAAGAGCTCGATTTGATGAATTCGCTTTTTCATCAACCAGGAGATGACGGTATTCAAAAGTTCCATTGAAGCCACAAAATTGAAATCGAGGTTTCAAAAATACAACTAAAATTGAAAAATTATCACCATAAATTTTCCCCAATTTAGTTCGGTTTTTATTTTGAAATTGCCACGAAAGAAACTATTTTTGTAACCCTTAAATTACACTGTCATGTCGAAAATAAGTTTATATATCGTTGAAGACGAATTGATTCTGGCACATGATCTGAAAGCCAAGCTTACTGATATGGGATACGATATCCTCGGGGTCGATACGAAAGGGGAAAGTGCGGTTGAGAATATTGCGAACCTTAAAGAACAGAATCAGGAACCCGATATTGTAATCATGGACATCAAGCTTGCCAGCACGATGGACGGCATTCAGGCCGCACGGATCCTGACGGAGAATTCAAACTGCGGCATCATTTTTCTCACATCCCTGAACAGGACCTATGTATTTGACAAATCGTTTTCCCTGAAACCATACGCGTATCTTTTTAAACCTGTCGATATCGATCAGATCAGAGCTGCCATCGAAGTTGCCAACTACCAGCGAAACCTTGAGATTACCAATGAGCGTATTATCTCGGAGCTGAAAGCGGAGATCCAGCAGCGTAAATCCGTCGAAAAAGAGAAGAATCAGCGGCTGCAGGAAAGAATCCGGGCAGAACAGAAGATCAATCAGCTACTCAAGCAAAAACACCAGATGGAACTTGACCTGATAAACAGGGAACTGGCAACATCCTCTATCTTCATCTCGCAGAAAAACAAAATCATCGGACTTATCCGCAAAGACCTGAACCGGTTGATCAAGAAGGGAAAAAGCATTACGCGGAATGAGGTTTCAGAAGTATTGGACACTATTGATGAGAACATCAAGTTCGATAACGACTGGTACCGGATCAAAGCTCATTTTGAAAAGATCCACCCGGGATTTTTTGACCAGTTACGTAAAACGCATCCGCAGCTTACCCCGACTGATCACAAACTCTGTGCATTGTTACGGATGAACCTGGCCACGAAAGAGATCGCTCACATTCTCAAGATCACTGCGCCCAGCACCGAGATTTCACGCATCCGGCTCAGAAAAAAACTGGATCTGCCTAAAGGGGTAAACCTGGTTCAGTTTATTTGCAACGTCTGATTCCGGAACGGTCAATCTTCCAGAAGTTCTTCTGTTAGGGTCAGGTTGTGATACACATTCTGTACATCATCGTCTTCCTCGATCAGGTCAATCATTCTTAATACCTTCCGGGCCGATTCTGTGTCCAAGGTTTCCATAGATTTGGGTATGCGCTGAAGGGAAGCACTCTCAGGCTCCACATTAAGCTCTTCCAGTTTTTTCATCATGTTTCCAAAATCTTCCATGGCGGTTGTGATAGTAAATACATCCTCTTCGACAGAGATGTCTTCCGCCCCTGCATCAATCAACTCCATCTCAAATTCATCCTGGTTCAAATCCCCTTTCGGAACCACGAATATTCCTTTCCGGTCAAACAGGTAATTCAACATGCCGTTCTTTCCCAACTCCCCGCCATGCTTGCTGAAATACGAACGGATGTTACTGACCGTCCGCTGGGGATTGTCCGTCGTGCATTCAACATAAATGGCAATCCCGTGAGGACCTTTTCCTTCATACGTCGTCTCCAGGAGCGCAGCAGCATCTTTGTCGGCCCCCTTATTGATTGCACGCTGAATTGTCTCTTTCGGCATACTGGCTCCCTTCGCATTGGCAATGGCAAGCCTGAGCCTCGGATTCCCAACCGGGTCAGCGCCAGCTTCCCTGACTGAAATGGTGATATCTTTGATGATCTTTGAAAAGATCTTGGAACGCTTGGCATCCAGTGCCCCTTTTTTCCTCTTGATCGTCGACCACTTATTATGTCCGCTCATACTCCTGCTGTTATTGGTTTCACACTGTAAAATTAATACTTTTTTCTTCCGCTTATGAAAACGATTGGTAACTTTGGACATTGGAATCAGCCAAAACAGAATCCGGTGCGAAAAGATATATTACTGTTATGTTGTTTGACGTTTTTGCTATCTCTCTTCACCTTTCATTGTGCCAATCCGGTCACCCCCGAAGGAGGCGCGAAAGATACGCAACCGCCAAAGGTAACGGAATGTACCCCCGGCAATTATTCCACCCATTTCACCGCAAAATCCATCCGGATTACCTTTGACGAATTTATCGCGCTGAAATCTTCCGGCTCCGAAATCATGATTTCTCCCCCCCTGGATCAATCTCCGGATTATAAATTAAGAGGGAAATCTGTTTTGGTCGATTTCGACGATACCCTCGCCCGAAATACAACCTACATAATTAATTTTGGCAAAGCCATTTCTGATATCACGGAAAATAACATCTTTACGGATTTCAATTACGTTTTTTCGACCGGGAGTTACCTCGATTCCATGACCCTCACCGGTCACGTTGTCAGTGCATTTGACAATCAGCCACAGCCGGATGTTTATGCGCTTCTGTATACAGATTCCTATGACACCATCCCGTTTGACTCCCTTCCATACCTGGTCAAACCACGGTATTCGGCCCGCACCGACCAACAAGGGAATTTCACCTTCCTGAATTTGAAATACGATGCTTATAAACTGTTTATTTTAAATGATCAAACGGGAGAACTGAAATTCAACATGCCCGGTGAAAAAATCGCTTTTTGCGACTCCCTCGTTTACCCCTGGACGGTGGTAAAACAACCCGTTGACTCCCTCGAATCCGACTCCGTACCTGAACCGAATACCCTCATCCATATGCCGTTGCTCCTGCGGATATTTGAGGAGATCGATTCAACCCAGAAAATTACCAAATCCGAGTTCGTCAAGCAGGACCTTCTCCTGCTGGTATTCAAATATCCTGCCCGGAAACCCGTTTTCACCCCATTGAATATGGATCGCACCTCGCTTTGGTGCCTGGAGGAATTTACCCGGAACAACGACAGCGTGATGTTGTGGATTACCGCCAAAATCCCAGATACCCTGTTCCTGAAAATCACTGAGAACGGAACCATCCTCGATACCCTGAAGTTAACTGAGAAAAAACCGCAGGTGAAGAAAAACAAGAAAGAGGAGGAGAATCCGGAATCGCTTACCCTTGCCTGGAGCCCGAGGGGGGGAACATTCAACCAATACAAATATGATCTGACCGGAACATTTTCTTATCCCATCTCCACATATTCACTTTCCGCGATCAAAGTAATCAAAGATAAGGATACGCTCAGCCCGGCCGTAAGTTTTACCGATAGCATCTATCGGTCCATCCGGATCAGATTCAACTGGAAAGAAGGAAAATCCTATACAGTGTGGATGCCTGACTCCGTCTTTGTTTCCTTCAACGGACTGAGCCACGATACATTGAGATATTTCTGTACTACAGCCCTTGCCCGCGATCTCGGATCCCTGTTATTGAATGTCGATATTTCTCAAAATCCCGGAAACTATATCATTCAGCTTCAGACAGAAAAAGGAAAAACCGTTGAGGAACAATACCTGATTGCCACGAGAAAAGTAAAATTTGCCTTTATCCCCCCCGGAAAATATATGATCAAAGCTATCCTTGATTCAAATGGTAACAAACGTTGGGATACGGGAAACTACTTGAAACGGCTTCAGCCGGAACAGGTGTTCTATTTCCCCAAGACCATTGAACTCAGGGGGAACTGGGATTTAGAAGAAGAATGGAGAATCGGGAGATAATCCTCTTACATCTCCATACAACGATCGAGTGAGTTGATGATTTCCGTCAGCTTATCATGCTTCAGAGAATAAAAAATCATCTTTCCTTCTCTCTTGGATTCCAGAATACCTTTATTCTTTAAGATATTCAGATGGTGAGACGCGGAAGCCTGCTCGATGCTGAGTTTTTCATAGATTTCGGTGACGGAGAGTCGTTTGTTAACATTTAAAAGTTCGATAACTGCAATTCTCATCGGATGTGCCATAGCTCTCAACATGCTTGCACCCATTTCCAGTTTTTCCAGTTGAAGTGGTTTCTTTTTCATAACATCATGGAATAAAAATTATATTCTGCTGCAAAAATATAAAAATATTTTA
>JAZDGR010000066.1:0-2666 GCA_043806735.1 bacterium
GATAAAACTTAGGTAGACTGCTGGCATGAGAGCATGAAACCCAATGACGAGATCGCTAATGAATAAAGCAGCGATGGGTATGGCGAAAGCATATTGCTTTCTCTCGAAATAGGTTCCCGCAAACAAAGCCATCGCAGCCACTGGTGTAAAGTTTGGCCAATGTGGAAGCAATCGCAGGAGCGCTGCAACTAGAATAACTGATAAAACAATAAAAAACCTCGGACGGATGGTTTTATATTTCATTAATATTATTTGGTTATTTTTCACAAAAATACTAAATCATTTATACAAAAGTCAAGGGTTTCTAAAAATTGTTTTCATATTTTTGAACATCTCCAATGTTCAAAAATTATGTATTTGAAAACCAGACGTATACTATTTTTATCTTCATTTTCATTCTTGTCAATGATCACTTCTTGCACCATGAAACAGAAAGCGGATGCCATCTTATTAGGCAAAAAAATCTATACTTTGAATGATTCCATCCCCATTACGGAGGCAGTAGCCATTGACAAAGGCAAGATTATAGGAACCGGGTCCAAAGAAGAGCTGCTCTCCCGGTTTCAACCAGCCAATATAATTGAAGCGGGTAACGCTTTTGTTTATCCCGGATTCATTGATGCACATTGTCATTTTTACGGGCTTGCAAGGGGATTGAAGTGGGTGGATCTGGTGGGATGCACCTCCTTTGAGGAGGTTCTGGACAGGATTTCTAGGGCAGGGGCCGATAAGGCTGAATGGATCACCGGCAGGGGATGGGATCAGAATTTATGGGAAAACAGAAAATTTCCCACGAAAGAAAAACTGGATCTGCTTTTTCCGGATCGACCTGTTGCGCTGGTGAGGATTGACGGGCACGTTCTTCTGGCTAACCAGGTTGCGCTTGACAGAGCAGGAATTGACAAAAACCATCATTTTTCGGTAGGGGAGGTGGAGATTGTGAAAGGGAAACTAACAGGGATCCTCTGCGAGAATGCCGCTGATTTTTTAAGAAACAACATCCCGAAACCCACAAAGGGAGCGCTGGTAGATTTGCTGAGAAAAGCTCAGCATCAATGTTTTTCAGTCGGGTTGACCGGAGTTTCTGATGCCGGACTGGAACACGACATACTCAAGTTGCTGGATTCGATTCAGCAACAGAGCGATCTGAAATTGCATATTTATGCAATGATTGAACCTTCCGGGGACAATATCCGGGAATATTTGAGGAGAGGCCCTTTCAAGACTGACCGCCTGAACATCTGTTCGGTGAAACTTTATGCCGACGGAAGTCTTGGCAGCCGGACAGCCTTGCTGAAGCAACCTTACTCGGATGATCCGTCAAAGACCGGGATCCGGGTCACATCACCGGATTCGATCCGGGAGATCTGCCGGCTGGCTTTTGATCACGGATACCAGGTAAACACCCATTGCATCGGAGATTCAGTCAACCTGATCGTGCTTGAAATTTACGGGGAATTTCTTCAGGAGAAAAACGACCGCAGGTGGCGGATCGAACATGCCCAAGTGGTAGACCCGGCTGATCTTCCGTTATTCAAAGCCTATTCGGTGATCCCTTCGGTCCAGGCTACCCATGCGACTTCCGACATGTACTGGGCCGGCGACCGCCTGGGACCGGAACGGATAAGATGGGCCTATGCCTATAAAGATCTGCTTGAGCAAAACGGATGGCTGGCAAACGGGACGGATTTCCCGATTGAACGGATCAATCCTTTGCTGACGTTTTATGCGGCAGTCGCCCGTCAGGATTTGAAAGGCTATCCGCAAGGAGGCTTTCAGATGGAAAATGCCCTTTCGCGCGAAGAAGCGCTGAAATCTATTACCTTGTGGGCGGCCAAAGCCAATTTTGACGAAGATCTTTACGGAAGCCTTGAACCAGGGAAATGGGCTGACATGGTAATCCTGGACCGAGACATTATGGAGATCCCCATATCGGAAATACCGGACGTCAACGTGATGAAGACATTCTCTCACGGAGAATTGGTACACATCGCAGGAAGAACTTCCCGTTGAGGTCTTTTTGCTGGTAGTCTAAAGGTACTATTTCAGGTTCTTGCAGATAATTTTCGCAATGTTATCACCGGCCCGGTCGTAACAACTTTGAATGCGGCTCCCTGTATCAAAGTCGTACCCCATCATATTGACGCTCTGAATTTTGGGGTAATCAATCTTGCAAAGAATATTCGAAGGATTTGCCGTTTCAACCAGGTCGACTTCCATGTTGATGTAGGCATTCTGGCGGGTAACTCCAACGTTAAAGCCGGGTTCTGTGAAAGTGGTATGAATGATTAGGGTATAAGTCGCATCGCTTGCCCCCTCCTTGCCAGTTAACCCGCAACCGTTCGCCGCTTTGTTAAAGTTATTTAGGAACATAGGATGGAACCTGGAAGTGCGGTCGTTCACCCATGCTTGGGCCCATGTATCCCCGCTTCCGGCCTCTTTTTTATTCAAATCAGCGGTTCGCTTGGCAATGTAATCTGCCTCATTTTCGTATTTTCCAACCGTCATTCCGGTATAGTCATATTGCAAATTGACCACCAATTGCCCTTTGAGAGAAGAGAGACTTCCTGATTTAATTTTCTGTCCAAACAAAAAGCCGCTGGTACCTGCAAGCAGGAGAATCAGGGTTGATACAAGGATCTTTTTCATAACGAGAAATGTTTAAT
>JAZDGR010000067.1:0-14810 GCA_043806735.1 bacterium
GCGCCCGGAGCGCTTCCGGATCATCCGGAATGAGCGTCTGGAACCCGCAGGCCCGGTCATAACAAGCCAGGGCGCTGTCGGTGTCGTCGAGCCGCAACCTCGAGGCAACAAGTTCTGCCTGCTCCGTAAACAACCCCCTCAGGGCCTGATTCCGTTTCGAATGAAGATAGTCGCTCACGTATGAGACCATATCGGGAGGATAGCTGAGCTCAAAGAGCTGATAGCATTCGAGGGCTTCCAGATATTGATTCCCCGACAGCAGGTAATCGCACCCGGAAAGCGTTCGGTTGAAGAGTTTTCTGAAAATCCGCTGAAGCAGAGTATCGGAAGGCAGAAGGCCGGTATAATTCTGTTTATACTCGCCTGCCTTTGTAATGTAATTCTCCGCTAGTTGGAATTTCTGCAGATCGATGCAACTTTCGGCAATCCCGAGATAAGAGGCATAAACACCTCTGACTGCAAGGGAGACCAGGGAATCGGCGCCTGGGGCATTCACGAGATACGGGGTATGGCTTCTGAAGGAATCGGCGTTTTTCAGAAGTTTCAACGCTTCGGTAAAACTGCTCCGGTTGATCAGGTCGGATGTTTTCTGCAGGTAAGCGTCCCATATTGTACGAGAGACCAGGACTGCAGCAGAATCCGTGGTCAGGTCGGGAAACATCTTTTGAACCAAAGTCAAAAAGATTGTCCGGTCATCCTCAAACGCGGGGACCTCGAAATAGCGGGTAAGATACTCTTCATAGATGCTGCCCCGGATGCCGTTAAGCAACAGTGAATGGAAGATGTACTTCAGCAGATGCCGGATGTACTGGTCAGCTAACACATCCAGATTCCCATCCCAGTTCACCGACGCTTGACCCGGAAGCTGCTGTTCAAAGGTCATCGAAGCGCTTCGCGAGAACCTGAACAGGGCCGAAAAATTCTTTTGATAGTCCTGAGGGTCATATCCAGGTAATTCTAACCTGCCGGAAAAGTTCTTCTCCTCCAGCATCTTCACGAGTTTATCAACCTCCATCAATAAGATGTAGTCCCCAGGAACCGATTTGGGATCGTACCCTTCCACTTGACTGAGGAGTGTATCCGCAAGGGCGGAAGCGGCGTAATAATCATTGATCAGACAGAGTTTTTCGGTGAACCGGCTCAGCTCCTCCCCGCTGTAGGAGAAGGTAAAATCGCTCAGGGTCACTGCCAGTTTTTCAGGTTCCACCATCGGAATATCAACACTCGTATATCCGACTACCAGTTGAGCCATATCCAGGTTCAGCAACCGGTACTGGCGCAGAATCACGCTATCGGGCACACTTACCAGGTTCAGGTTGCACGACATCCGGTCGGGGACCAGCACATCCCCGATTGAAAAACCCCTGTATCGCTCCGACCCTGCAACGGATACCTCCTGTATCCGGAGAATGACCACCGGGTTTTTCTCCGGAAAATGATGGATTTCCAGTTCTTCGCTGAAATTTACCCTGATCTGTAATTTTTTCGGGTTGACATCCCGGGATGCGGCCAGCTGAAGCAGTATTGCATTGATGTTGGCAGAGATGGATTGATTCTGTGGTTGAAATGAGATGGACAAGGTACGGTCAGTCCGTGTAACAGTAACTGTGTCGCCGGCCGGCCAGGCGGTAAGGGAGAGAATAACCAGAATACATACCATCAAAGTACGATGGATCATGACAGATAATACTAGTTGAACTTCGGCAAAAATAAGGATTCTGACAATTTGGAAACTATTTTTTACGTAATTTTGAAAAGCAGGACACGTTCACAAAATCAGCAAATTCCAAACAAATCTTTATGAAGAAAATAGCTCCATTCCTGATCCTGAGTCTGTTTACAGGATTTATAATGACAATCACCGAAGGGTGCAAATCGGGCAAGGAAGAACCAAAACATCCTCCCGCATTTCATGTGTTGGAACTCAAAGGGACTAAAATACCCGTGTTTATTCAGATGGTCGGCCAGGCTGAAGGCATCCCCACCGTTGAAATCCGTGCCCGCGTGGAGGGTTATCTGGAGAACTGGACATTCAAAGAGGGGTCCATTGTCCGTAAAGGCCAGGTGTTGTTCACCATTGAAAAGGATCAGTACAACAACAATGTGGATTATGCGGTAGCGAATGTGCAAAATAAGGAGGCAACCTGGGAATATACCAAATTAAACGTCACCCGCCTGAAACCCTTAGTGGCCACCAATGCCATTAGCCAGAACGACTACGATGTAGCTGTCACCCAGGAAAAGCAGGCAAAAGCGGCATTGGAGAGCGCTCAGGCTGATCTCGCACAGGCCAGGTTGAACCTGTCCTATACCACCATGACCTCTCCGATCACCGGATATATCGGAGCGGTGGAAGTCCGTCCCGGAAACCTGGTAGGTCGTGGGGAGAGTACCCTGCTGGCTACCGTTTCGGCTGTAGATCCGATCTATGTCAATTTTCAAATGAATGAGACGGATTTTCTGCAGATCATGCGCTGGGTTATTGCCCATAAACAAGGAGCTTCGGTTAGTGAATCCCTGAAAGAAAATTCTGCCTTGCCGGTCTATCTTACCTTATCTGATAATAAAGATTACAGTCAACCCGGAAGGATTGACTTTATCGGACGAAACATTGACCCCTCTACGGGAACCATTGCCCTCAGGGCTGTCTTCTTTAATAAAGACGGACTGATCAAACCGGGCTCCTTTTCTAATGTCACTCTGATCCTTGGAGAACGCGAAAACGGAATCGTTATTCCACAAAGCACCCTGCAACAGATCCAGGATAAATATTTCGTATTCCTGGTCGACAGCCTGAATAAGGTCACCAGAGTTCCGGTAGATCTGGGACAACATATTGGAAATATCGTGGTGGTTATTAACGGACTGAAGCCCGGCGACCGGATTTTGCTTGAAGGATTCCAGAAAATCAAGGAAGGTATGCCTATTACACCCCGTCTCGTCCCCGATACCCTTACACTCCCAAAACTCCCCACATGACCCAAGTTAACCAAATCAACCCTCTATTCACTATTCAGGGTTCACTGTTCACTATTCACTTATCAAATAACCTTCATCCCTAATCCCTGCTAAAGCCTATGCTACAAACATTTATCCAACGACCGGTCCTATCCTTCGTGATCGCTATCGTCATTTCGTTGCTGGGCATCCTGAGCGTCATGACATTGCCCATTTCCCAATATCCCGATGTCGTGCCTCCTACCGTTCAGGTCACCGCCAACTACCCAGGGGCCAATGCTGAAACCGTCCTTAAAACCGTTTCTATTCCGCTGGAAGAGCAGATCAACGGGGTGGATAACATGATGTACATGACCTCTCAATGTGCCAATGACGGATCATGCAAGATCACGGTATATTTTAATGTCGGGACGGATCCTGACATGGCTACGGTGAACACGCAGAACCGGGCGCAGCGTGCGTTCAACGTATTACCGCAGGAGGTCGTCCAGAGTGGTGTGATCGTCCAGAAAAAATCACCGAACATCCTGATCCTTTTTGCGCTTACCTCGGAAGATACAGCTTACGATTACAAGTTCCTTAGCAACTACGCCAATATAAATATCGTTAATGTGCTGAAACGTATTGATGGGGTGGGTGATGTGAGCCTGATGGGTGGCGACGATTACTCGATGCGCATCTGGCTCAATCCGGAAAAAATGGCAGGCCTCGGGATATCCATCGATGATGTGACCGCTTCTATTGAGGATCAGAACATCGAAGCTGCGGCTGGCCAGATCGGCAAAAATCCGGCCATGAAAGGACAGGAGTTAACCTACACCATCAGGGCAGAAGGACGCTTGCAATCGATCGAAGAATTCGAGAACATCATCGTGAAGTCGAACCCCGACGGCTCGCTAATCAGGATGAGGGATGTCAGCCGTATTGAGCTGGGGCTTAAGACCTACGATATCACCTCGAGGTTCAATAAAAAACCTTCCCCATTTATTGCCGTTTACCAATCACCCGGTTCCAATGCCATGCAGGTGCGGAAAGATACCGAAGCTATGATGGAGGAGCTCTCTCATCAGTTTCCCCCGGGGCTGAAATACGATGTCGCTATTGACACGGTGGAGTTTGTGGATGCTTCCATCGAAGAGGTACTTAAAACCCTGATCGCAGCCTTCGTCCTCGTCTTCATCGTGGTGTTCGTCTTTCTCCAGGATTGGCGCGCTACGCTGATTCCGGCGATCACCGTACCGGTCTCCCTGGTTGGAGCCCTGGCCGTTTTTCAGATTTTCGGCTTCTCCATCAACCTGCTGACCCTTTTTGCACTTGTGCTGGCGATCGGTATCGTCGTGGACGATGCCATCGTAGTGCTGGAAGCGGTGCAGGAAAAGATCGACGAACATGGGATGAGTCCGCTGGAAGCTACCAAACAGACCATGAAGGAAATTACCGGCGCCATCTTCACCATCACCCTCGTGCTGGCTTCGGTCTTCCTTCCTGTTTCCTTCCTTGGTGGCACCACCGGGCAGATGTATAAACAGTTTGCGCTGACCCTGACCTCTTCCATCCTGATCTCCGCGTTGCTGGCTGTCACCCTGAGTCCTGCCATGTGTGTCATCTTGCTGAAACCCAAACAGCAACGAAAAGGACTAGTTGGAAGGTTCTTTACGGCATTTGACAGGGGATTCTCCAAAACGACTGATAAATACATCCGGATTGTCAATAATTTCCTGCATCATATAAGTCGTCCGGTATTGTTTCTGGTTGTGATTGTGGGTTTGATGATCGTGGTCATGAAATTTTTACCTACCGGGTTTATTCCGGAGGAAGATCAGGGGTACTTCTTTATCAATATTTCGACCCCCAGAGGATATTCCTTCGAAATGACCGATAAGGTGGTCAAACAGGTCGAAGATATCCTGGCGGAGACACCCGGTATTGGGTCTTACTCAGGCATACCCGGATACAGTATCCTCGACGCCTCTGTGAGCTCCACCAACGGGATGTTTTTCATCAAGCTGAAGCCCTGGAAAGAACGAAGTAAAGACTCCCTGCATGCCCAGAGCATCATCACCCACTTGCAACAGAAGCTGAACCGGATTCCCAACGGAATCTGCATGGCTTTCAATGCGCCGGCTATCAATGGGTTGGGAACAACCGGGGGGCTGGAACTGCAGTTGGAAGACAAAACCGGAGCCGGCTTCGGCAAGCTGTCGGAGGTCACATCAGGTTTCGTGAATGAAGCATCGAAAAATAAAGCGCTGGTAAACGTCTTTACCAGTTTCCGGGTCAATACCCCGCAGTACTTCCTTACCGTTAACAAGGAAAAAGCCAAGACGATGGGTATCCCGATCAGTCAGATATACAAGTCCCTGCAAGCGTTATTCGGCAGTTATTATGTGAATGATTTCAATCAGTTCGGAAAGTCATACCGCGTCATCATCCAGGCAGATGCCATCTACCGGGCTAATCCGGAAGATATCGGAAAGGTTTATGTCCGGTCTAATTTCGGTACTATGGTCCCCTTGGGGACATTAGTGAGTCTTGACCCGGTCCAGGGCCCTGATGTGGTTCGTCGGTTTAACCTGTACGGTTCGGCCAACCTGACCATCTCCACGGCGCCCGGTTTCTCCTCGGGTCAGGGTATCGCAGCGGTTGCCGATGTGGCTTCCAAAGCACTCCCTTTCGGATTTGGTTACGAATATTCCGGTCTGACACGCCAGGAGCTGATTGCCGGCGGACAAGCTCCATTTATCTTCGCCCTCTGTTTTGTGTTTGTTTACCTGCTCCTCGCAGCCAAATACGAAAGCTGGTTATTACCGCTTCCTATCCTTCTGGCATTACCTTTCGGGATCTTCGGTGCCTTTGGCCTTCAGTGGGCCCGCGGACTGCAGAATAACATCTATGCTCAGATCGGTCTGATCATGCTGATCGGCCTGGTCGCCAAGAATGCAATCCTGATCGTGGAATTTGCCCGGCAAAAGCACGAAGAGGGGATGGATATCATCCAAGCCGCCATCGCCGGCGCCCGGCTCCGGTTCAGACCCATCCTCATGACTTCGTTCGCCTTTATCCTTGGGGTGGTCCCGCTGGTACTGGCGGGCGGCGCCGGCGCGGCCAGCCGCCACGCGTTAGGGACTTCCGTGTTCGGCGGAATGCTGATGGCGACGGTTTGTGGAGTAATGGTGGTTCCGGCACTCTATGTGGCGTTCCAGAAGCTTGAAAACTGGATAAAAGGACGAAGGACGTGAGACGTAGTCTTCCTGACTTCATGACTAATGACTAATGACCAATATTGAGTAAATGAAAATAAAACACATTTTTCTGTTCATTTTGCTGATAGTTGTTTCCGGATTTGAAGCCTGCAAGATCGGGCCAAACTATAAAAGGCCGGTATATGACACCGGAAAGCAATACAGGTTCTCGGCTTCCACCGACTCCACTTCGTTCGCCGACAGCTCATGGACCTATGTTTTTCGCGATACCGTACTGCAAAAGTTAATCGGGCAAGGACTTGAGAACAATTTCGACCTCCTAATGGCCTATGAGCGGGTCAACCAGGCACGTGCCGCTTTCAAATCGACCCGGGCCGATATCTGGCCGTCATTTGGTATAAGCGGGGATGCCCTCTATCAAAACCAGCAACTGCCTACCGGAGGGATGGTTGATTATCGCGATTTTTATGGGACGGCAAACCTCTCCTGGGAAATCGATATCTGGGGAAAACTGAGAAGGGCCAAAGAGGCTGCCCGGGCTCAGTTGTTTGCCCAGGAAGCGTACCGTCAATCGGTCTATATTTCGCTGATTGCCGGGATTGCATCCGGGTATTTCACCCTGCTTGAACTCCAGGATGAATATCAGATCACTCTGTATAACGTAAAGATCCGTGAAGAAGCGCTGGCGCTGGTACAGGCAAAACTGATCGCAGGAACGGTGTCCGGACTGGTCGTTGCCCAGGCGAAGGCGGAACTGGCCGACCTGAAAACACGGATTCCAGCCCTGGAGAATTCTATTGGTTCCCAGGAAAATGCCCTGCGCCTCCTGATCGGAGATCTGCCCGGGTCGGTGACCCTGGGAGATTCCATCATCCGGCAGATCAACCCGGCCATAATTCCGTCCACTGGGATCCCTTCTGCTTTGATCACACGTCGACCTGATATCCTCAGTGTAGAGCAGGAACTGGTCGCTGCAAATGCCCAAATTGGCGTGGCGAGGGGGTATATGCTCCCTGCCATCAGCATCAATGCCAACATCGGATATTCTTATCTGGGAGCCGGGTTCATTGGTTCGGCCGTAGGTTCGCTTGTAGCGCCGGTATTCCACTTCGGAAAACTGAGATCGAACCTGAGAAAGGCGCAGTCCTATCAAGAAGAGCTGCTGATCAACTATCAGAAAACCATCTATACGGCGATCGGGGAGGTTTCCAACGGCATCCTGGCTGTCGAAAAACAGGCACAGGTCATTACCGATAATCAAAACCTGGTAGCTGCCGCTCAAACTGTCTTCGATCTTTCCAACCAGCTCTTCAACGCAGGTTACGCAAGCTACCTCGACGTGATCAATGCCCAACGAACCCTGTACGAAGCTCAGATCCAGCTTTCCTATTCACAGATGCTGGAACTCCAGGCTGTCACCAACCTTTACCTGGCGTTGGGAGGGGGATGGAGGTAGGAGGGATGAAGGACGAAGGACGAAGGACGAGGGAAAGATCCTTTCCATCCGTTTCTGATTTCACGGAAATGTCGTACATTTGATTTGCAATCGAGTAGCCATGACCCGCAAAGAGATCGAATCAGCCCATGCACGCGTGTTGGAGGATGTCACGGAAAACCGGATCTCATTTGCACTGGAAGTCCTGAAAATCCTGATCCGGTACAGTACCCGGTCAGACTACTTCTATACCCTCGAATCCATTGAAGAGAATTACAAAAGCCTCCTGAAGTACGCATACGAAGGATATCAGGATGCTCAGCGCCTCCCGATCCTGCAATCCATTTCCGCCTCGATCTTGCACCTGTCCGACGAAATGGCCTATCACCTGACGGAAGAGACATTCCCTTTCAAACGAATGGCCCGTACTAAGCTGGAACAGGAGTTCGGTACGGAATCGTCGATGATCGCGGCGAAAATCGATGAGATCTTTTTTTCGCATGAAGTTTCTGAATTGATTGAAGGGGAGACTGCCCATGCTTCACCTGTCACGGATCCACTATTCAAACTGATCTGGCTGACCCTGGAAGTTACAGACCCGCACATCAAACTGTTCCGTTACATCAACCAGAGCGAGGACGTGGAGTGGCATGAAAAGTGCCTGGCTGTTAGCGCACTGACGCTCAGCCTACTCAACTTTTTTGATCCGCACAAATTCATCCTACTGTCCGAATTCGTTGTCCAACTCGAAACTCAGGTTTACCACCGGTCGCTTACCGGACTTGTCCTGGCGCTGATCCGTTACGACAACCGGATCAGATACTATCCTGCCCTGGTAACCCTGGTCGAAGATCTCAGCCGGGAAGAAGATGTTCGAAAAGACATCGAAACGATCATTTTGCAGCTGCTGATGGCCGGAGAAACTGAACGGATCACCAAAGAGTTTGAACAGGAGGTGTTACCCGACATGCAGAAGATGATGCCCAAACTGGGAGACAAACTCCAACTGGATCAGGTAGTTGAACAAGACGATCCGGAAGAGCAGAATCCGGTTTGGAAAGAGATGATCGACGAAGTACCCGGATTGTTTGAAAAGATCGAAAAGTTTTCAAAGATGCAGATGGAAGGGGCCGATGTGTTTATGAGCACATTTGCTATGTTGAAACGGTTCGATTTCTTCAACAGCATGAGCCACTGGTTTGTGCCCTTTTACCACACCCATCCGGCGCTCAGGAAAGAGGGACAGGAGGATGAAGGGATCCGGCAAAGGCTGATGGAGGGACTTGAGAAAGCGTTCTACATCTGCAATTCCGACAAGTATTCCTTTGCATTGAATTTCCAGGCGATTCCGGCACAGCAACGCTCCCTGATCGTAACCCATTTCGAGGCTGAACTGGAACAGATGAAGGAAATGGCTTCGGAAGAGGAAATCCTCGATCCAACCATGATCTCAAACGCCATCTTCACCCAGTACATCCAGGACCTTTACCGCTTCTACAAGCTCTATCCCCAGCGTTCAGAATTTGAGGACGTTTTCCAATGGA
This sequence comes from bacterium, assembly GCA_043806735.1. GTDB lineage: Bacteria > Bacteroidota > Bacteroidia > Bacteroidales > FEN-979 > QYOJ01. Next base: position 9,141 of record JAZDGR010000067.1, read on the forward strand.
AGCTGAAGTTCAATAAACTCGGGTTTTACCGGAAGTTCTCCGATCACGAGGCTTTCACCGAACAGCTTGCCGCATTCTATTTCGCCAAAGATCATTGGACGGAGGCAATTACCATGTACACGTTTCTCGAGGAGATGGGCGTCTCCTCGGGCCAGTTTTACCAGAAACTGGGGTACGCCTGGCAAAAAAGCGGAAACTGGAAACAGGCCATGGAAGCATACCGGAAGGCCGAATTGTTCGATACCGACCGTCCATGGATCCTTAAGAAGCTTGCCTGGTGTTCCATCCGGCTGAATGAGTTTCAGCAAGCCCTGGAATTTATCCTGGAAGCATTGAAAAACCAACCCGAAGACCTCAATCTGCACTCCCAGGCTGGGTTGTGCTACCTGAATCTGAAAGAGTATAAAGCAGCTATAAAGCACTACAACAAGGTTAGGTTTTTCTCCCCCGGGAACCTGAAGGCGTTGCGCCCCATCGCCTATTGCCAGTTTATCCTGGGGAACCTGAAGCAGGCTTCTGACGCCTATCAGGAGATTCTGACATCCACAACAGAACCGGGCCCCTATGACCTGATGAATGCCGGACACGTTGCCATCTGCATTGGCGATCGTAGCAAAGCCCTGAGCTTTTACCGGTCAGCCCTCTCCGCAAAAGGAATGACCAGGGAGTTGTTTTTGCAAGCCTTTCGCGAAGATGCCCCCTACCTGATACAAAACGGCATTACAGAAGAAGAACTTCCGCTGATCCTGGATTTTATCCTCCTGGTTTAGATCTTTCCCATCCGGCAAATCTCCATCCCAGTGTTATATATAAATTCCCATCCCCGTTGCACATGTTCCAGGCAGGTATGGGTATGGCCGGAGACAAAGCGAAGCACGACCTTCCCGTTTAAGGTGGTTTGGGTCAGGAATACTTTACCGGATTGATTTAGGAACTCCAGGATCCTTCTGTTTAACGCATCTACCTCTTTTTCAGATGTCAGGTTACAGGGACTGAACCGGAAACATACCAGGTTGAGTGGCGCCGGCGCCATCAGTTCCACTCCTTCGGTGTCCCGAATCTCTTCCTTCAGCCATTGGCCGTATTGAATATGGCTGCGGATCTTCTCCTGTAATCCGCTGATGCCGTATGTTCGTATGACAAACCACAGTTTGAGAGCCCGAAAGCGCCTTCCGAGCGGTATTCCCCAATCTCGGTAGTTGTTAACCAGTTTATCTTCCGGAGTTTTTAGGTATTCGGGGAGAACACTGAAGGTCTTCAGTAAGGCCTCTTTATTTTTAACGAAATAAGCTGAACAATCAAAGTTGGTGAACATCCACTTATGGGGATTAAAAACGAAGGAGTCAGCCAGTTCCATCCCCTTGCTCATCCAGCGCATCTCGGGCAGGATCAGGGCAGTGCCGGCATAGGAAGCATCGATGTGATGCCAGATGTCATAACGTTTGCAGACCCGTCCGATCGCATCGATGGGATCAATGGCCGTTGAACTGGTAGTTCCGATCGTGGAGACTACGCACAAAGGAATGAAACCTGCGGCAAGATCCCGCTCAATGGCTTGTTCCACCTGGGAGGCCATCATCCCGAATTGCTCATCCACCTCGATCTTCACCAGGTTTTCCAAGCCAATCCCGGCGATCTTCACATCTTTGTCGATGGATGAATGTCCCTGGGTCGAAGTATAGACCCTGAACCGGTCGGCCTCATGGAATCCGCGCCGGTTGATTTCGTATCCGCTGCGATATTCCCGGGCCGTGAGGATGGCAACAAGGGTAGAGGAAGAACTACTGTCCTGGATAACACCAGTAAACCCTTTTGGCAAACCCAGCATGTTCCTTAGCCATTCCATCATCCGTTCTTCTAGCTCTTCGGCTGCAGGCGATGTGAGCCATAACATACACTGAGCTCCCATCGTGGCAGTAAGCATCTCAGCTAAAATCGAAGGTTCGCTGTTATTGGCAGGAAAATAGGCAAAAAATCCCGGATGCTGCCAATGGGTCATTCCGGGAAGGATGATTGAGGTGAAATCATGGAAAATCGTTTCGAAAGATTCTGCCTGCTCCGGTGCTTTTTTGGGGAGTTGCGCTTTGATATCTCCCGGCTTGACCGGAGGGGTGACCGGGTAATCGCCTACCGTTTCCAGGTAATCAGCCATCCAGTCGGCCACCTGATGGGCATGCTGCCGGAATTCGTTTGTGGTCATTCGTTTGTAATTTCGAAAAAAGAACAAAGTTAACCACAAAGTGATATCCGAAGAAAAATTCAGCAGTTTTGTCCGTTTCCGGCAGGAAAAATCTTTAGTGAAGGATCAGCTTCTTACGGGCAATAGCCCGTTCGGTTTGCACCTCCACCACATAGATTCCCGGCGGGAATCTTTCCAGAGTAAATTCCTCCTGCTCAGCTCCCCCCATCTCTTTTTCAGGATTTGCTTGCCAAACTGATCCAGGAGCCTGATGACGATAAATTCAGGCTGGGGCACAGGCAAGCTCTGGATGGTAAAATCCCCGGTTGTCGGATTGGGATAAATTCGGAACAATGAATCCACTTCGGTTTTTTCCTGGAATTCATCAGGATCAGGAAGAGCATTCGTGACCAATGACGGGTAAGTTGGATTAACTGTACTGCAATACTGTCCCGTCGTGGTGATAGAGCCCAGTAGATAGCCTCCTGGATAGACTTTTGTTCCCGGTAACAACAGGATATTCTGACCGGCAATCAGGGTGACGCTTCCACCGGTAAGTACAGTAAACTGGGTTCCGTTGCCTGCTACCGTGATTGTTTGGGTGGCAGCATAGCAGGAGGTCTGCCCATTCGGGATGGTAACATTCTGAAGAATAGAGTTCCACAAACAATAGTTCATCACTCCTCCCAGCATAAAGGTCTGCGAAAATTCAAAGGTATCCTGAGGGATATGGCTACAGATGTACAATGGATCCCAGGAGTGAGCGCAGGGTTGATCCCGGTTGGCCGACCACATGGCAACCCGGCCAATCTGATGATTTAAAGCGTAACCCCTGACATCAGCGGCATCATCCAGATAAAAGATCTCTCCCGGGACATCGTTTTGTCCGATCATCGGGGTGATCCCTTCCTTTTTCCAGATGATGCTGTCGGGAAGCGTTATCCCAGCCTGCAGGTAGATGGTTTGCAACTGCAAAAAGAGGTTATCGGCCGCCTGCATGGCCCAATCCCCCATATCTCCAACCGGACCATAATCCATCGCCATGATGTTGACCACTCCGAGTTCAACCCCATGTTCAACTGCGCTTGCAACCACGTTAATCCCGTCGGGGGTCAGTCCGTAAGGCATAACCGGTAACGTGAGGGAGATCTCCAGTCCGGGATTATCATCCTGCAAAAGTTTCAGGGCCGCCGACCGGCGGTGCACGGACGCGGTATCTGCTACCAGCATTCCTTCAATATCAAAATCGATGGATTGCAAAGCATAGGCATCTACAACAAGCTGATATGCATTTTTCAGTTGCACCGGATTGGTAGCGACGTAAGCAAGTTCTGTCCCGTTGGCTCCTCCGCAGGAGATGATGACCTCTCCCCCGTTTGCTCGTAATCCTGCTATCTGCGACTGGTACCATGTCGTATCATACACACTGTATCCTCCCCAGCAGGGATTGGGCCCACTCTGCCACGGATCGTCCACGATGAACGCCAGGGTATAATAACAGATCCCGGTCGAATCAGTTTTGGAGATATCGAAGGGAGGCCAGAGGTAGACATCGACGTAAGGGGCAAAAAGAGGGTGATCAGCAGGTTGGGCGGATAATTGATTGAGTGAAAAGTGAAAAGTGAATAGTGAACAATGAAGGATGAACAGGGAACAGGGAAGTAGGAATAATCTATTTTTCATGGTGATTGAAGGGTGGTTTTTTAGTAGACAAGATCACCGGTCAACTAGTTGGTTCGGTTTTTTCGAAATGGGGATGCGCAGGCCGAAAGTGTATAAAAATCCATTGATATTGGTCTCTTCCGTCGTAAACGGAATCAGCAGATTATACGCGATGTCCAGGGTGATTTGCAAACCGGTTTTCAACCGGTATCGAAGACCTCCATTTGCCTGAAATCCATAGGTAATGCCATAATGGGTCCGGCTTAAGGTGGTGTTCTTATCAAGCTTCTGCATCAGGCAGAATCCTCCTCCGATAACCGGGAGCAACCTGGCATTTGGATTAGGCAGGTTGTAATTGGCCAGGAAGAACAAAGGGATCATAAAGAGATGATGCCGGTCAGCATTGTATTGGGTTGAATTATAGGCGATCCCCGTTGACAAATGAAAGGAAAGACGGGACAGGGTCCATATATCGTACCCGACAAGGAATGTAGGCGCCAGTAAATAGAATTCCCGGGTAGTTGATGCCGTGAAATCATAGATCCCAGAGCGCACAGACAGATCCTGCGCTTCTCCCCGGAAGGGGATGGCAAAAGCGGCAAGCACCGCACTACAAATCAAAATCCTCGACCACTTCATGGAACAACCCGATGGTTTTAAGATTTACGCGTTTTTCTTCCAGATACACCGATACCTTAATAAAATGAAAGTAATCGCCTCCATACCCACGGATGAGGTACGCGCCTCCTCCTCCGGAGATGATATAATCCAGGCTATCCCTGAGGTTTTTGCTGAAGAGATGCTCATGGCCGGCAAAAACCGCTTTCACTTTCGGGTAGTCCGCAAACAACCTGTGTAGCTCCTCCGCGTTGACCAGGGGCAATAACCTTTGGTTAGCCTGGGGAAAGAGAGGCCGATGCATGAACAGGAAGATGTAATCCGTAATGCTGTCGGCCTCTGCTTCCTCAAGCTGATCCCGCAGCCACTCCAGCTGGGCGCCACTGATGCTTCGCTCCTCCCCTTTTACATGCGTATCCAAGATTACGAAAAGGAGGTTCCCTTGCTTGAAAGAATAGTAAAAATGTTCCTGCGTAATCCGTCCATATGTGCGGAAAGCATATTCGTCCTCCGCACTGTTCCCTTCGTGGTTTCCCCGGGTCAGGAGAACCGGCATTGTTGCAGTGACGGGTGCTGCACAATTCCAGAAGTGGATCCACTCGAGTTCGTTTCCGGGTTTAGTCATATAATCCCCTGTAAAAATCGCAACACAGGGAATTGGTTCCAGATCTCCGATCTGGTAAGCCAGTTCGCTGAAAACGCCGAATCCCTGCTGAATATCTCCCACAACTACAAACGAAAGGTCTTCCCCCGTAGAAAGCATCTTCTCGGGAAGTGTGGTGCAATCCGTCAGGATCAGCAGAACAGGGCCGAATAAAAGCACCCTCAGGAGGCGGATACAGTTTTTCATTGAATCAAAAATACGGATTTTTAAACACGAATTCAACAGTTGCCAGCGTGACATTCGATAGCAGGGGCGACCGAACCGGTCGCCCCTGCCATTTTTTTGTGCCCGGAACAGGACTCGAACCTGCACATCTGTGAAGACACTAGTCCCTGAAACTAGCGCGTCTACCAATTCCGCCATCCGGGCAGTTCGAAGTTAGAAGCCAGAAGTACGAAGAGAAGGTAGAAATACGAAGTACGATCTGAAAGTTTATCTTCGAAATTGGGAAAACAAAATTAGTAAATCAGTTGTACTTCTGTGAAAAAAATGTTACTTTTGCCCTGTAAAAACAACCAACTATGAAAACATATTTCCTTATTCTGTC
>JAZDGR010000068.1:0-2135 GCA_043806735.1 bacterium
CCAATTTGTGTCCAGAATGCAGCTCCGGCGCACATTACGCAAGGTTCCAGCGTGACGTACAGAGTACATTCGCTCAGGTATTTTCCGCCGAGGCTGGAAGAAGCGGACGTAAATGCCTGCATCTCGGCATGGGCAGTCGCATCGTTAAGGGTTTCGGTGAGGTTGTGGGCGCGGGCAAGGATTTCGTTTTCGCATACAACTACCGCGCCCACCGGAACTTCACGTTTGTCAAACGCTTTGACCGCCTCTTTCAGCGCTTCGTTCATGAAGTACTCATCGGAAAAAAGTTCAAAGGAAGTTCCTGACGCCATTCTTATCTGCTCTGGTGGTTACATTAATTTTTAAAGTAATATCAGTTTTTGTGATGCCACCGTTTTTCCGTTTATCTCTACTATCAGGAAGTATATTCCTTTCGCATGGGAGGTCAAGTCGATCTGTTTCCTGAATTCACCGTTCGCCTGTTGTTTTTCTGTGAAGACGGTCTGGCCGCCTGCACTGACCAGTTTTACGTTTACCGATGCCGGGACAGTCAATGGCCAGGAAATGGTCACCTGGCTGGTTGCCGGGTTTGGATAGAGAGCAAAGGATTGTTCCTCCTGAGTTTTCATCCCGACCGCCACATCCCAGGTGGTGGTAAAGAATCCCCTTCCATGGGAAGCGGCCAGAATGGTGTTATCTGATTTCCGGAAACGGAGCATGTCCACACGCACATTGGCCATTCCGTCGGTCACCGGTTCCCAGAACACAGTGCTTGCATACATGTTTTCCGTTCTCCAGACTCCTGTTTCGGTAGCCAGCAGTACGTGTTTCGAGCTCGAAGGATGGACCAGCGCCCACCGGATCGGCATGTCGGGCAAATTTGCCTCTACGTCGGTCCAGGTCAACCCCCCGTTTGTCGTTACCCAGACTGAAGGTACGCCGTAGTTTGAGAAGGTTACCACCAGTGTATCTTCCGAACCGCCAACACCGATGGATGATACATTCGCTGTGGGAAAATTGGAACTGCCTATTTCCGTAACCGAATGGGCTGCATTTGCATTTTCGACTTTAAATACCCTTCCTTCCTGGTTGCCAATGAAAAGGTTGGTTTTGGTATTGGTCGAATGCGGTGAATAGGTGACTGCCGAGAAATAGAGATTCGAGCCGCTGTTGATGTTGAGGTAGGTTCCGGTTCCGCTTCCGGTGATGTTGGTAAGCCGGAGGAGATGATCGCTAAAATTTCCCACAAAATCGACGGCATTAGCATAGATCGCGTTTTTCCGGTAATCGAAATCCGCCGGGGAGATGAAGGTGCCGCTGGACCAGTTATTCAGACTGTTTATCCAGTTCCCGTTCATGAAAACATAGTATTGATTATAGTAAACTGAAGTGATCGCTAAACTTCCGTCATTTTCATCATAGAAACAGTAGGCCCCGTCCCCTCCCGACCACATATCGTTGATCGTAAGCGGGTTTCCGGTATAGTTTAAAGTGCCATTATCCTGTAATCCTCCGAGGTAAGCAACCGCCCCGGCCGTGGGATGGATTGCACAGGTATAAAACTGAAGGGTGTTGAAATTGGTGTTCCGTTGTTCAAATGCGGGGTAGTTGACGATGCCATTATTGGTATAAAATACTCCTCCGTCGGTTCCGAAAAGAATTTCCGCTGAGGATCCGGGTTTGTAGACTATACAGTGCTGGTCGGCATGGATGTAATCGAACCCGCCACCGCTGTACATCTTTGACCAATCGCTGACCCGCATCCATGAGTTTCCGCCAGTGGTGGAATGGTGCACATCCAACCCTCCGATATACAAGTTGTTCGCATTGGCGGGATCAACCCCGATATCCAGTGCGTGCCATGCAATGGTGGCAAAATTTTGTCCGGAAGTCAGGTCGGTCGGCAATGTTTTCTCAGTCCAGGTGTTTCCTTTGTCAGCCGACCGGATGATGTGATAACAATAGAAATAGTTGAAATTGTTGGCAGGATTGACATACCCTGATGCAATCAGAGCATAGACCACATTCGGATCCGATTTTGCCGCCGCCAGAACAACTCTTCCCGGAATCGGATAATCGGGATCATTCTCAATGATGATTTTATAGTCCTCATTTACGACCCAGCTTCCTGGGTTGCCTGAATCGGAATAGAGCAG
>JAZDGR010000069.1:0-2427 GCA_043806735.1 bacterium
GGTCCTCGACGAAACCGATTGCATGGTGGATATCGCACATTATTTTCTCTCCTTCACGCAAAATCAGTCATGCGGCAAGTGTACTTTCTGCCGGATCGGGACCCGCCGCATGCTGGAACTGCTGGAGAAGATCCGTAACGGAAAAGGGACCATGCAAGACCTGAAGCTTCTGGAACATCTGGCCGGATCCACCAAAAGGGGTAGTTTGTGCGGACTCGGAAAAACCGCTCCAAACCCGGTCTTATCGATCCTCACCTATTTTCGCGAAGAGGTGGAAGCCCATCTGCATGGGAAATGCCCGGCAGGAAAATGTACGCCGCTGATCCGGTATTCGATCACGGACGCCTGTATCGGCTGTACCAAATGCGCCCAGCGTTGCCCTTCGGAAGCCATTGATTTTAAGCCCTTTGAAAAACATTTTATCGAGGCGGATAAATGCATCAAATGCGATAATTGCCGGCAGGTGTGCCCGGAACATGCCGTAGAGGTAAGCTGAGTTTATGCAGATCACCATCGACCATATACCCATTGAAGTTCAGGAAGGCATGACGGTTATGCAGGCTGCCGAATCGGCCGGTATCCGCATCCCTGCTCTCTGTTATCTCCCCGGGCATTCCAGCCATCCTTCCTGCATGGTATGTATGGTCAAAGACCTTACCAGCGGGAAAATGATCCCATCCTGCGCGGTACCTGCAGAAGATGGAATGAACCTGTCGGCCCACGGCGAAGAGGTGATGGAAGCAAGAAAAGAGGCGTTGGAACTTCTTCTTAGCGATCATGTAGGTGACTGTGAAGCCCCCTGCCGTCTCTCCTGTCCCGCTTTTATGAACATCCCGCTGATGAACAGGCTGATCGCTGCAGGCCGGATGGAAGAAGCATTGCAGGTCGTACGTCAGGAGATCGCGCTTCCCCTGGTGCTCGGAACCATCTGTCCGGCTCCCTGTGAAAATGCATGCCCCAGGAAAAAAGTGGACGAACCTGTTTCGATCTGCCTGCTGAAACGGTTTACAGCACAGGATGACAACATCAGAAATTCGGGATTACACACCGGAGCTGTAAACACCGGTAAGCGAGCCGCAGTGATCGGAACAGGATCTGCAGGACTTTCGGCGGCCTTTTACCTTCTCCGGATGGGACATGCATGCGTGCTTTTCGACAAGCAGGAGCTCCCCGGAGGCGCCTTACGGAGCGCAATCCCCGATGATCTCCTGCCTAAAAAGATGCTCGATGCCGACATCGAATGCATCCGGAAAATGGGAGGGGAATTTATCCTGAATACTCCCGTCACCCGGCAGTTTTGGACTGAAAAGATCCTTCCCGGATACGATGCCGTGATCCTGGCAACCGGTTTCCGGGAAGAACACCCCATAGACGGATTTGGACTGGAACCAGGCGTCTTTCGTTGCGGCAGCGTCGTTTCCAAACAGTTATTGTCGGTCAGGTCGGTGGCCCAGGGGAAGCGGGCAGCCCTTGAGGCCGATGCCTACCTGCTGGGGAAAACGGATATCCGGAGAACATCCCTCTTCAATTCGGCAATCGGTCCCATGAAGGAACCGGAACTGGAAGAATACATGAAAGAGAGCATCCCGGGCGGGCGTACCCATCCAACGGAAGGATACCTGGCGGGATTTTCTCCCGAAGAGGCAATCCAAGAAGCCAAACGGTGCATGCATTGCGATTGCCGGAAACAGAGTAGCTGTAAATTAAGAAATTATGCTGATGAATATGGGGTAAACAGGAAACGGTTTGCCGCCCGGGAACGAAACCTCCTGACAAGGAACCTTCAGCATGTTCGGGTAGTCTATGTACCCGAAAATTGCATCCGGTGTGGTTTGTGCGTAGAAATTACCCAACGGGAAAGTGAAACCCTGGGATTGGCCTTTGTGGGCCGGGGATTTGATGTCAGGATCCACGTACCTTTTAACCGGACAATGCAGGAAGGGTTGGCAAAAACCGCCCATGCCTGTATAGATGCCTGCCCGACGGGAGCTTTGGCATATAAAGATAGTGAAATGGTGAAATAGTGAAATGGTGAAATCAGCGAAAATCTGCGTTGCCAAAGGCATCTGTGTCATCCGCGTTCTATTTGCAGGCATCCTTTTTTTTCTCGGCTTCGTTATTTCCGGCATGAACCAGAACCAAAGCCCCGACTGCTGGCCGTCTTTCCGGGGGGATCCTCAATTGACCGGGACTGCGACTTCCCCGGTTGCTCCGCCGCTGAAGCTTTTATGGACTTTTAAGGCAGGCGATGCCATCAAATCATCACCGGTCATATGTGCCGGTACAATCTTTTTCGGATGTGACAACGGCTATATCTATGCGCTCTCGCTTACCGGGCAATTGAAATGGAAATACAACGCCGGGACCTCTGTCGAAGCCGCCCCGCTTTACCTTGATAACACCGTTTACGCGGGATCACTCGAGGGA
>JAZDGR010000070.1:0-2865 GCA_043806735.1 bacterium
CTTCGGTGACGGAGCCAGTGGTTCCGGCAGGCGCCATGAACGCCACCTGACCGACCGACCAGGTTACAGAGCCATTGCTTCCCGTGGTGTTGCCGCTTGCCGAAAGCACCGCTTCCTGGGCGCGTAAACCCGGTACGGCGAGTCCAGCCAACGCAAGGGTAATGAGGAAAGAGAAGGTATTTTTCAGCATCTTAATGGATGTATGGGGCGATGATTGTTCTACGAATATACAAAATAATTGAATATAGAGGTAGGGAAAAAGAAAAATTTTCGGTATTGTGTAGATGGATGGTTCGGTATCGGATGGTAAACCCGTCAGGGTCTCCTTTACCTTACCGGTGAACTAATCTTTAAGTTCTGAAAAATCGGTTGCTTCTCCGGGTGGGAAATGAATTCCAGGAAGGGCGGGATGAATTGTTCTGGATGGGTCTCCATCGGACTATGTCCCGCCCCTTTGATTTTTACCAGCTTCAGATCGGGAAACGCTGCCAGGGTAAGGCGGGTGGTATTCAGTGAAACCCAGTTATCCTTCGTCCCCCAGATAGCCAGAACCGGAACTCCGGTCAACGTCCGTACATCCAGATCCCGGATCTCTTTGTTATTGACGAACACATTGATGACTGCCTCTGACGATCCCTCCAGTTCCAGTGGTTTAAGGTATCCCAGTACTTCGGTTGAATCCGGTTTCCGGCTATACACGCTTTTGAGCAGGCGGTTGAACTTTTTATAGGTAATCAGTTTCCGGTCGGCATACCGGATCATCATTTTTTTCACCTTCTTTTGCTTAAACATAAATCCGACCGTACCGGTCATGTTATTGTCCTTTTTGAAAACCGTTCCCGCGACTATGATGAGTTTTCGCGTTCGCTCCGGCGAAATGATCGCCATCGCTTCCGCCGTCCCACCTCCCATGGAATGTCCTACCAGGATCCATCCGCTTGTGTCGGCAGGCTCAAATCCGTTCAGGAATTTCCAGAGAAACCGGGCCCGGTTGCTGTGAGACTGGTTAAATTCCATGACGCGGGAACTGTATCCGGCTCCCGGAAGATCCACGGCAACGATTTTATAGCCCAGCATAGCCAGCGTGTCATAGAGGTTCCTGAAGCAAAAAGTGGAACCCGCAAATCCGTGAACAAACAGGATTTTCCCTTTCGGCCGGTCGACCTGTTCATTCCAGATCCTGTAATGGACCTGGATGCCCTCAACCGTGTCGAAACGGGAGTTCGGAAACGGCAGGGATACATTCTGAGAAAACAGGTTCCACGCAGGAAACAGAATAAGGCAACAAACCGACATGACAGTCAGAAAACCGGGTTTTCCCATATTTCAGTACATTTGTCTTGCAAATGTGACAATTTTTTCCCACTTGAGAACAAAAAACCAGGGCCGGGTTATTAGTTATCTGCTGCTTATTGCATCCGCAGCGGCACTCGGTATCTTATCCCGGAAAGTTGGATACTTGTTCCCTCCCTTCCTGGCATTGTATGCCGGTGACACCCTCTGGGCCTTTGCCCTCTATTTTTTAGTCAGCCTCTTTTTCTTGAAAAGATCCTTCAGCTTCAGGTTCTGGCTTACCTGCCTGTTGTCGGTCCTGGATGAGCTTTCCCAGTTATACCATGCTCTCTGGATCGACGCACTCAGGAGTACTGCGGTGGGCGCTCTGGTCCTCGGGAACCAATTTGTATGGTCCGATCTGCTCTGCTACCTGGCCGGGGCCGTGTTGGCAGTGATTGTGGACTACTCGTTTGTAAAGACACGGATATAATAAATAGTGAAATGGAACAAAAACGTACAAGTCCTTATATGCCCATTATTTTGGCACTCGTATTATCCGTGGGGATTATCCTGGGTTTGGTGGTGGGGAATTTTACGGGAAAAATTTTCCCTTCTCTTTCAAAGGAGGCGAACAAGGTAGAAGAAGTGATCAGTTACATTGAAAAGAATTACGTGGACACGATCAGCCAGAACGTCCTTGTCGAGAAATCAGTGACCGGCCTTCTGCAGAAGCTGGATCCTCATTCGCTGTACATCCCCGCCAGTGAGTTTCATGCCATGACCGATCCGTTGCTGGGCAGCTTTGAAGGGATTGGGGTGCAGTTCCGCATGGAAAGCGACACCATCACGGTGATCAACCCGGTACCGGGCGGGCCTTCTGAGCAGGTCGGGATCAAAGCCGGCGACCGGATTGTCAAAGTGAACGACGAAGTTGTCACGGGTAAAAAACTTACTTCCCTCGATGTCATGCGAAGACTGAAAGGGCCGAAAGGAACCACGGTGGACGTTACCGTTTTTCGCAGGGGCGCGTCCGGACTGATCGATTTTACGATCACCCGCGATGTGATCCCGACTTACAGCCTGGATATTGCCTATATCGTTTCTCCGGGCATCGGTTATATCCGGCTGAATAATTTTTCTGCCACTACATACGAAGAGTTTCACCAGGCCTTGGGGGAGCTCATCGGAAACGGAATGACCAGGCTGATCATTGACCTTCAGGGCAACACAGGAGGATATCTCCAGGCAGCGGTGGATGTGGCGAATGAATTCCTTGAAAAAGGGGCACTGATTGTTTATACCGAAGGCGTGAACCACCCGAAGGAGATGTACTATGCCAACGGAGATGGATTATTCAAGTCAGGCGAAGTACTTGTGCTGATTGATGAGTGGTCGGCATCTGCTGCAGAGATCCTGGCCGGTGCGATTCAGGATAACGACAGGGGCCAGGTGGTTGGCCGGCGCTCGTTCGGAAAAGGATTGGTCCAGGAACAGCTAAACTTCCGCGATGGCTCTGCGGTGAGGCTGACAGTTGCCCGGTATTACACCCCCACGGGGCGGTGCATCCAGAAACCCTATGGAAACGGAACC
>JAZDGR010000071.1:0-2705 GCA_043806735.1 bacterium
GAGGTTACCAAAAGAAAGATAGTGAACGGATTGAATTCGGTAAAGAAGCCAGGGGAAAAACCTTACGAGTTTGGATATATTTTCCCGCGAACCGACTGAGCTCTCGCCGAAGCAGAAGAACGAACGGTGACGTGTTTTAATCGGTGGGTTGCATACGAGGGCAGAAGGCATGAGATTATTTATGAAAGACCACCTCCCGACACCTTCTTGCTACGGGGTTCTACTGATACTCGTGATACTGGTTTTTTCCCTATCCTGTGCGCATTATCCAGATAGTTCCTCCAAGTTCGATGCCAGTATCAGAACCGCAGCAGATGTCGACCGGTTGAATAACATGGAGATGCAGTTGACGGTGACTCCGGAGAAGGCTGCACGACATCCGGATTATCAGGTCATTGACAATATTGCGGTTCCTTATATTCCGGCGTACCGGATGGGTCCCGGAGACGTGCTTGAAATCGTTTATCACTCCAAATATGAAATCAACGCGGAGGAGTATCGCCTGGAAGTCCAGGATCGGATCAGCATCAATTTCCCCTTTCAGCCCCAGTTCAGTACATCGGCCATGATCCGGCCCGATGGGAAAATTACCATGCCGATCATCGGGGATGTGGCTGTGGAATCGAAAACCGCAGCGGAAGCAGCGGCGATATTGAACCGGGAATATAAGAAATACTTTTTAGAACCGAGTATCACCGTTGGGCTTGAAGCGTTCAATGTCAAAATTGACGAGTTGAAAAAGGCGATCACCACGGCAGCCAGAGGGCAAAATTCGAAAGGGACGCCGATATCCCCGGATGGCCGTATTTCTTTCCCGCTGATCGGCGGTATTACGGCGCAGGGATTTACAGTCGCCCAACTGGAAAAAATGATCAACGAACGCTATGCCAAGCAGGTTCGAAATCTGAATACTACCCTTATTCTACAGGAAATTCGTCATCCCAAACTCTATGTCCTTGGCGAAGTTGAAAAACCGGGGGCTTACGATATCGGATCGGTTCCCAACGTGCTCACCGCCCTGACGCTTTCAGGAGGCTTCAAAAAAAGCGCCGAGCTTGAAGAGATCGCCATATTCCGTAATGAAGGTCTGGAAAGACCCATCGCCTTTAAAGTCGATATCAGAAAGGCCTTGAAGGCAGGGATCGTCTTGACCAATATTAAATTAAAACCGGGGGACATCGTTTATGTCCCCAAAACCCGGCTTGACGAGACGACCGACACGATTGAGAAGATCTTTACGAAGGGTATTTACGCCGTGCTTCCCTTTACGGCCAGCATAGGCACAACTTTCTATATTGAGAGAGCACCCGTTTACCCATGAGGATGATTTCGTCATGCAAAATGTGTTCAGAGAATTCATTTTTATCCTGTTCTACCGGTGGAGGCTCATTGCCACGGTGTTCCTGACGGTCTTTATCATTTCGATCGTCATAGCCGTAACCCTTCCGTCCCTCTACCGTTCGACAGCCAAATTTTCCCTGGTTGTTCCGCAGAGCTTTGATCCCCTGCAGCAGGAGAATTCGTATGACTACAAAAACAGGGTGCGCCGATTTCTTCAGGATCAGAAGGAGTTGATTATATCCAACCGAGTACTGACAAAGGTTCTAAATGAAATATATCCTGGCATTGATCAGCCGTCTGTCATCACAAAAAAAATTGATGATTTTCGAAAGTATTTGGATGTAGTACCGCCAGGCGGAGAATCGTTTGAAGGATCGAGCGTGTATTTTATACGATTTACAGATAAGAATCCAGTAGTTGCAGCTAAGGTCGCATTATCCATCACCCGGAACTATCTGGCGGCATACCGGGAGATCTCTCAAAACAAGACCAATTACTCGCATTTGTTCTTTCAGGAACAAACGCACAAACTCCAGAAGGAGATGATGGATAAGGAAAAGAAGGTCCGTGATTTTGAAACCAAACAGGCATTGGCCCTGCTTGAAATCCTGAATCTGGGTGAAGGAAAAGCGAATGCGGAAATCGGCCCCAACCAGCTGTTGACGCAGTTTTTGCGAAATTACCACGAGCTTCAGGCGGAGTTGGCCGGTCTTCAGGCCTCCATCGGATCCCTCGAACGGGAGAGCAACCAGAGCGGCATTCCGGCGGTACTGCCGGAAATGGAGGTGACGGGACGAGCCATAACGGTTTTTAAAAACAAGGTCGCCCAGCTTCAGATTCAGTTGAACGAAATGAAATCTCAGTTCAAGGAAAATTTCGAGCCGATGAAGCAGGTCGAACAGGAGCTGAAACTGAGTGTGGATGCCCTGAAAAATGAACTGAAAAGATCCTTGAGTGCTCAAAAAATAACGGCGAACAGCATCAGGGCCAGAATCGGGCAACTCGAAAAAACGATCAAAGGTCTTAGAGACCGGATTCAGACCATAGCCCAGGAAAAAGCAACCTACCAGGCTCTCCTGCAGGAATTCAACATTGCCAAAGAAGCCTATACCCGCACCCAGGCGCAAATGGAACAGGCCAGAATGGCGCAATCGCTTACCCAGGACAAACAGTTTCTGACCTTGATTGATGAGCCTTCAGTTCCGATCGAGCCTTATAAACCCAACAGGATTCTGCTTGCCTTGGGCGGCCTGCTTGCGGGGCTCTTTCTGGGAATCGCCACCGCTTTGACCGTTGATCATTTTGATCACCGCTTGAAGACCGTTTATCAAATTGAAACGCAGTTAAATGTTCCGGTATTGGGG
>JAZDGR010000072.1:0-3005 GCA_043806735.1 bacterium
TATTAGTAAATCAATATTTTAATGTTAATATCTTTTTTATAAAAATTCTAAATAAATGTAGTTAAGGCCCTGATAATCATTATCTTAGGTTAGTCTTTCACCAAAAACTTAAGATATATGAAGACCAGGGCCTCCATCAAAAGTAATGCATTTGTTTCAAAGTTCCAAACCCGTTTGGGTTTGAATAAATCCGGAATAAAATGTTTTGTTTCAGCCATTAGGAAGAATGTTTTTCCCGGAGCAATAAAGAACCAACTTGAAGAAAAACAAAAAAGTAGTTTAATCCATGAAGAACCGGTGGTACTCTACTCAAGGGGCCAGCGGAGAATAAAAAAGCTGGAATCCTCGATTAAATTTGGTTTCGACTCGATTGTATCTACGTATACTAATTTTTTTCGGGTCGGGCAGAAAACCCAACAGGACAAGGCACAACAATATCTTGAAGGGATCTTCTGTGCTGAACGTGGGAAACGAAATATTGAGCGCATGGTTGAAGAAGTTTCAGGAAGTGAATATGAGTCTCTGCAACATTTTATCTCCAACTCTCCCTGGGATTCGGAGGGTTTGATGCTGGAACTGGCTAAGAATGTTTCAAAAAAACTTCAGCCTTGTGGTAAGATTGGATGTACGGTGGATGAAAAAGCACATTTGAAAAAAGGGACAAAATCTGTTGGCGTGGCACGGCAATATGCAGGAACATCGGGGAAGGTGGATAATTGTCAGGTGGCCGTTTATCTGAGCCTGAGTGCAGGGAAATATGCGGCTCTCTCAAATTTCAGACTTTACCTGCCCAAGGAGTGGACGGATGATAAAAAACGATGCCAGAAAGCAGGAATTCCCAAGCAGAATATCGTATTCAAGACCAAGCAGCAATTAGCATTGGATATGATCCGCGAACATCTTGATCACGGAGTACAATTTGATTATGTCAACGGAGATGGATTATACGGCAATGGATTTGAGTTTAGTAAGGGTTTACAATCATTGGGAGTAAACTATGTTCTTGATATCCATTGTGATCAACCGATCTACACACAGGAACCGGTGATTTTTGTACCTATGGCTGAAGAAGGAAAAAAAGGCAGAAAGCCTACATTACCAAAATCAGACATACTACCAACTACGGTTAAACAATATGCAAAGTCTCTTCGTAAAAGTCAGTATAAAGAGGTACGGATCCGACCAACAACCAAAGGATGGCTGACAGCTTTGATTCATGTCACCACGGTTTGGGTCTGGGATAAAAAATCCGGTGACGGGCACGCTATTGAACAAACCCTGGTGATCCGAAAGCCACTCGATAAAAAAGATAAGAAGAAGTACTCGTTAAGCAACATCCCTGTCGATGAGCAAAGCGTTGAAGAATTTGCTTTCATGCAGGCCCAGCGGTTTTGGATTGAACGATGCTTCCGGGATAACAGCCATGATCTTGGCATGTCGGATTATCAGGTCAGAACATACAAAGGTTTTCTCAACCATATGACCTTAACCTGTGTGGCATTGGAATGGGTTCTGACGGAGAGATTGGAAAATGCCAGCAACATTCCACTGTTATCAGTAAACGATGTCCGGATTCTGATTGCAACAGAAATAAGGTCAAGGTTCGATTATGACTGCAATGAAAACCGTGGAGAACAGTTGAAAAAAAGGCATAGGCAAAGGCAAAACGACTTCAACCGATATTATGAACTCAATTTACCAAAGTAGAAATAGGAAACACGTGCATATCTCAATTTTTAATTTATTTTTACAAATTAATGGAGAAAAGCATATTATCGATTCTTTTAATCTGGAGTTTGAACACTTCTGCAAAAGACGTGATTGTTGGTCTGACAGGTTTCTGTGGAGGGAAGGAGCACTCACTTGACACAATAGTCGTGGAGAACCTGACTCACCCCGACACGCTCGTTTTCGTGGCCCTGCCCCAGACTGTCACTACCTATCTCATTAATCTCTCTACCGGGAATCTGATCAACGGGATCAGCCCCCCCTCCGCAGGAAACATTATAAAGCTGGAAGTGAACACCCCCGGATTTTCAAAGATCCTGATGGAACTGAAAAAACCGGAGATGTTTCGTTTTGAACTTTTCACAATAACCGGGCAACGGCTTATTGAACAATCCCTGAGTTTAGGGACAGACCAACATGCAATCGATATTCTTACCGGGACCGGGGCCTGGTTCCTCCTGGCTATTACCGGAAACAAGTTGCATACTACCTTCAGGCTCTGCGGCGCTACAGGTCAGGACCAGAGACCTGGAATCAACCTCAATGGATCATTCCCGGCCGTAAAGTCAGGGAATATCCCTCAGGTCCTTGATTCGCCCGGGTTTATTTTTTTCCCTGGGGATGAAGTACGGTTCATCGCCAAAAAGCAGGGATATTATGAAAACTCTGTAAGAACCCTGCCCCAGGATGGGGATTCCTTAAGTGTGATCCTCTCAAAGCCTTGCCCGGGGTTCCCCGTGGTGTTCGATGCTGACGGGAATGTTTACCCCACGGTGCTGATCGGCAACCAATGCTGGATGAGGGAGAACATGAAGGCTACTCATTATGCCAACGGCGCTCCGTTGGTTGATGGCACGGGACTGGGATCCTGGAACGGAGACAACACGAAATACTGGTTTGACCCTGATGATGATCCGAATCTCGCGCAAATCTACGGGAAGTTGTATTCCGGATCTGCGGCAACGAACGGGCCTTCCCAGGCATGGGGAGATTCAACCCGGATCCAGGGAATCTGTCCTTACGGATGGCACCTGCCGGATGATGCAGAATGGAGGACAATGGAAATGTTCCTGGGAATGGACAGCTCGGTCGCCCTCTCTTTTTACTTCCGGGGTACAAACGAGGGAAACCAGCTCAAGGAGGCGGATGAGTACCACTGGTGGATTCCCTGGGGAAACAATTATAGCGGTTTTACTGCCCTGGGAAGCGGGATCAAATATGATGACGGGTCGTTTGATTACCTGACAGCGCTGGCTGGGTTCTGGACTTCTTCGGCC
>JAZDGR010000073.1:0-11142 GCA_043806735.1 bacterium
TTTGATGGAGGCCCTGGTCTTCATATATCTTAAGTTTTTGGTGAAAGACTAACCTAAGATAATGATTATCAGGGCCTTAACTACATTTATTTAGAATTTTTATAAAAAAGATATTAACATTAAAATATTGATTTACTAATAGTTAAAAAAGTTCACACGGCAAATACTTGTCTTAATTTTGACCATCAATTAATCTTCGAAATCTCAATATTATCAATACTTTTATTGCACAATCTCAATTTACCAAAGTAGAATTAGTATCTTTGAATATTTGACAGGGATTTTTCCGGAATAAATGAAGGTTTTATTAAACCAGCCCAGCAACTGGGAATGTTTTGATGATTCAAATTTATAGCCGAGAGCTAACGCCTGAAGCATGTAAAACATGCTGTAATAAATCCGGTTCATGGCGCCCCTGAACATGTTGTTTTGTATTAAAAATTCAGCTTCCAGCGCAGTTGATCTCGCTTGTTCAATTCGATAGATTATCAACTGATTCCTGCTCTCTTCAGTAATCATGCGTGAATTCCCTTTTCGATGGCATTGATAAACAGAGGTTCTTGCCCTTTGAGTGTGTGATTTCGTTCATTTTGTGATAAAAGATACAGATCAAACAATACCTGGTATTTCAATCCCACGTCAAATGCTTTATCAAAAACCTGGTTCTGATATTTCCAGTCACAATCATCTTTGATAAGGATAAGGATATCATAATCTGAATCTTCCGATGCCTTCCCTGATGCCTGAGACCCAAATAAAATGACATCCTGAATATTTTCACCGAATTGAGCGAGCAAGGCAATCTTCAACTCCTTTAAAATCATGACAGCATTCACGGGCAATTGAATGTTTTAAATTAGTTCTTCAAAAATACAAAAACCTTCTGAACAAGTGCTCTTCTTTGCAATTCTAATTCATGTTCGTGCCTCCCTGATCAGTTTATCTAGAATTTCCGGTTCCCCTATGTTCGATCTCCTGAGGAGCTGAAGCCAATAAAGGGTTTCGTCACTTTCCTCTTCGACGATTTTTAGTTTGTTTATGAAATCCCGGGGGGATTTTGATCTTCGGGCAGCACGGTAATTTGCACCAACTGAAGAGGAGGAGCGAAGTATTTGATCAGAGACAATCCGGATAGCTCTGGTATCCGGCAAACCTTCAACAAAATTCATAATGCTGACCGTGAAGATCAACGTTCGTTCTTTTAAATCCATTGGTTTCATAAGCTTTTTATTCCTTAATCAACCAAACCACCAAAAGGTTATACCCTGACAAGAAAAAAATTTGTACTTTGTACTTTACAGCAGTCCCTGGTCCCTCAACGCCGCTTCCAACTCCCGGTAGCTGATCGGTTTTGCAAGAATTTTCTTGTCTTTGTCGAGCAAAAACATCGTCGGGGTGGCGTAAATGTTATACAGATCGGCCGGTTTGCTGTCAAATCCTTTCAATTCCGACGCGTTGATCCAGGGTAGCTTTTCATCCTTGATGACCTGCAGCCACGCACTTCGGCTGGTATCGATCGATACGGCGAGGATTTCGTAGCGTTTCTGTTTCTGGGCATCGTAAAGCGCTTTCACCTTCGGCAGTATTTCCATACAGTGTCCGCATTCACTTGACCAAAAGATCACCAGTGTAAATTCAGCCGGGATCGATGATAAGTTCACCTGTTTCCCCTTGGCATCCGGAAGTTCGAAGTCCGGCGCCGGCTGTCCGATCGCGATTTTTTTAAAGGTATCGAGCTTTTTCTGCAACGCCGATTTCCGTTCCGAATCCTCGCAGGCAAAGGGATCCTGGAAATTTTCGGCCACATAGGTGATCACATCTTCAAAATGGTATTTGTCAAATCCGCTTACCAGGTAGTCAAGGAGAAACTTGAACACCTCGGGGTTGACAGAAGCGGCATTGAGCATCAGGGTGACTGCCTTGATGAATTCGGCTTCCAGTTGCTTCTGCGTAAATCGGTTATCACTGTATAGCGCCAGGTATGAGATCGCCTTGTTAGCCCAGGCGTTGCTGCGTAACAATGCGCTATCGTTGAAGTTTAACCGGTCGAAATAATGCTGCTTCAGATAGGTCAACCGCAATTTCGGCGGAAGCGAAGCGGGAAGATACGGGGTTCGGTAAAGTGCGAAGATGCGGATCGCATATGACCCGGGATTACCCTCCTGCAGGGAATCCAGCCTCGTTTCCTGTTCCTCCTGGATAGCCTCATACTCCGCGGCTGCCTGGAAGTAAAAGGGATCCTGTTGTGGATAATAATCGAGTACCGGCTGGAGCAATTCCAGCTTCATCTGGTTAGTCCGGTCTAATGCCAGGTACGGGTAATACAGCAAATTTTCGACGGATTCCAGGATCCGAAGGCTGTCGCCAGGATACTCTGCCTGCGTCTGGAGCCGTATGTTCTCCCGGTTAAAAACAAGGTCAATGAATTTGTCTTTTCCCCAGTTCAGCCGGTACATGCCGGGAGCCAGCGAGGAGGGAAGCGAAAAGGAGAAGGTTCCATCGGCATCGGTCCGGGTTGAATCCACCACCGAATTTTTCTCTCCATAGAAATTCAGCAGATAAAGTGTTTTTTGCGGCAGGTTTCCAATCTTTCCCTGCAGCATAAAAGCCGGTTGAGCTTTCCCGCAGAAAGGCCCAGCCAGCATAAACAATAGGATGATCTGTTTCATTCCGGAAAGAACCAATCCTGAAATTATTTTACCGGTCCAAGCACCTCTTCCAGCTTCTTCATCAGGTCTTCACCGCGGAGGTTCCGGGCAATGATGATTCCGTTCTGGTCAAGTAGCACATTGGAAGGAATGGAATTGATACCGTAAAGCTTGGCCGCCTGGTTATTCCAGTACGCCAGATCCGATACCTGGTTCCAGGTCAGGTTATCTGCCTTGATGGCTTCAATCCATTTTTCACGATCCTTGTCGAGCGACACGCCCAACACGTCAAATCCCTTTTTGTTATACGCCTGCCAGGCACTGACCACATTCGGGTTCTCCGCACGGCACGGCCCGCACCAGGATGCCCAGAAATCCACCAGCAACACCTTCCTTTTCAGAGAGGAAAGCGTCAGCGGATTTCCCGCGGTATCGTTTTGGGCAAAATCAGGAGCCGGCTGGCCAATCTGAACGGCTTTTAGGATATCCACCCGCTCCTTCAGCTTCTGGTAATAGGGTGAACTGTTCAGATTGGTGTCGATGATCAGCGTCACCTCTTCCAGCTCCGGAAGTTCAAACTGGTAGGCATTCCGGATGATCAGGTAAGGAGCTATCACACTCGTGTTATGCTCTTTGGCAAAGGCGATCATGGCCGTTTTCGTTTTGGCTTCGGCAGCCTCGTACAACGAATCCAACCTGGCCATCGCGATCGTATCGTCTGCCTCACTGGCTAGCCGGTATTCCTTGTAAATGCCCTCCAGTTCTTCGTTGATGGGTTTTACCTGCTCCAGGAACATCTGATACTTGTCCTGCGTCGAAGATCCGCTGATTTTGGTGGCATCCAGACTGTCGGGGAAGATCTCGACAGCAATTCGGGCATTCTCCACAAATAAAGGAACGTAAATTTTGGAATCCTCCATGATCAGGTAGTACTCTTCCGGTGAATTGATCTGGCCTTTAAATTCGAATTTCCCGCCTGCGATGGTAGCCGAATCCAGCTTGATCCACTCCCCGGCATCTTGTTTCTGAAGAAAGATTTTTCCCGAATCGACTCCGGCAATGGTTCCGGAGATAGAGAACTGGTTTTTCGGTCCACAGGAAGTCGACCCGAGTATCAGGGCAATGAAAAGTATTAGAAGATTTTTCATAGATGTTTTTTTTGTGGTTTGGCAATGTGATTCTTAAGTGGGGCAAAGTTCGGAAACTTTTATGAACTTCACTCACACCGTTTGAAAAAAGCACCAATATGTGCGATTTGACGTATATTTGGTTCATCATTAAAACCTGTACTTCCGTGGAGAAAAGATCTTGCCTCATCTGGATTGCGATTGCCTGCTTCATTCAATTGCAGATTCGGGCTCAGACCCCGTATACCCCAAAATATGACCTTTCAAAAACTCCGGTACTTTATACCGTCGGGTATGCCCACCTCGACACCGAATGGCGGTGGGATTACGAAGAGACCATCAACGACTTCCTCAAAGCCACACTGGACGAAAACTTCAGCCTGTTTAAACAATACCCCGCATATGTTTTCACTTTCACCGGAGCCCGCCGGTACAGGATGATGAAAGAATATTACCCCGAGAAATACCTGGAATTGAAAAAATGGGTTTCCCGTGACCGGTGGTTTGTTGGAGGGTCATCTGTTGACGAATGCGACCCCAACGTACCTTCCCCCGAATCGATCCTCCGCCAGGTGCTTTACGGAAACAACTATTTCCGCTCGGAGTTCGGCAAAGAGAGCGTGGATTTCATGCTTCCCGACTGCTTCGGCTTCCAGGCTCATTTCCCGAGTATCCTGAATCACTGCGGACTCAAAGGCTTCTCTACGCAGAAGCTGGAGTGGGGTTCAGCCGCTGGAATCCCCTTCAACATCGGGAACTGGACCGGTCCGGATGGAAAAGGGATTGTCGCCGCATTGAATGCCACTACTTACACCGGCTCAATTCAGCCCCGGCTTGACACCGTAACATACTGGGTCAACCGGGTGATGGAGAACGGAAAGAACTATGGCGTATACGCCGATTACCGCTATTACGGAGTGGGCGATGTGGGCGGAGCTCCCCGGGAAGAAGATGTTCAACATGCTGTGGAGAGCCTGGATCATCCCGACAGCAAAATCCAACTCTACCTCTCCTCCAGCGATCAGCTTTTCCGTGACCTCTCCCCGGAACAGGCGCGGCAACTCCCCTCCTATTCGGGTGATCTCCTGCTGACCGAACATTCGGCCGGATCAATCACCTCGCAAGCCTATATGAAACGCTGGAACCGGAAGAACGAACTGCTTGCCCAGGCTGCCGAACCCCTGGCCGTAATGGCCGATTGGCTCGGCGCCATCCCCTATCCCAGAGAACGGCTCAACCAGGCCTGGTGGCTGGTGTTGGGTTGCCAGATGCACGATATCCTGCCGGGCACATCCATCCCGTCGGCCTATGAATACGCCTGGAACGATGAGGTTTTGGCGATGAATCTCTTTGCCTCCGTGCTGCAAAGCTCCGCCGGCGCCGTGATCCGCGCTTTGGATACCCGGGGGAAAGGCATCCCGGTGGTTGTTTACAATCCAGTCGCCATCGAACGGGAGGATGTAGTGGAGGCGGAACTGGAATATCCTCAGGGGACGCCTGCCTTCATCCGGGTGACAGGCCCCGACAGCGTTGAAGTCCCTTTCCAGGTCACCGTCCGCACAAAAACCGGACTTACCATCCTCTTTATTGCCCGTGTGCCTTCGCTGGGACTTTGCTGTTTTGATGTACAGCCGGCTGAGACCCCTCCGGAGATCTCCCCCGGCGTGAGGGCAGGAAGGCTTAGCCTCGAGAACGAAACCTACCGGGTCCTGATCGGAACCAGCGGCGACATCAATAGCATCGTGGATAAACGGCTGGAGAAAGAGCTTCTTTCCGGCGATCTGAGACTGGAATTCCTGAAAGAACATCCCAGGTATTGGCCTGCCTGGAACATGGACTGGAACGACCGGAAGAACCCTCCTACCGGGTATGTCGCCGGACCGGCAAAAACCACCCTGGTGGAAAATGGCCCGGTAAGAGCCACGTACAAGATTGAACGTGTCGCGCACAACTCTGTCTTCACACAATGGATCCAGCTTTCGGCAGGAGAAGCAGGAAACCGGATCGTGGTGCGCAACGAGGTGGAGTGGCAATCCAAAGGAGTCAGCCTGAAAGCCTCCTTCCCCCTGACAGCTAAAAACCCGATGGCGACATACAATCTCGGGCTCGGCGCCATTGAACGACCGACCAACCATGAAAAGAAGTACGAGGTCCCGTCGCGGGAGTGGTTCGACCTCACCGACCGTTCAGGCAAATTTGGAGTGACCATCCTGGAGGACTGCAAATTCGGGTCAGATAAACCCAACGACTCTACCCTTCGTCTGACACTTCTCTATACCCCTCAATCCAATGAATACCACGATCAGGCCACCCAAGACTGGGGAATACATAACTTCACCTACGGCATCTACGGGCATGCGGGCGACTGGCGAAACGGTTTATCGGAATGGCAAGGCAGGTTTGTCAACCAGCCCCTGATTGCCTTTCAGGCTTCCTCCCACCCTGGATTTCTGGGGAAAACGATTTCCCTGGCTTCCGTAAATAACCCCCAGGTTGATATCCGGTGCTTTAAAAAGAGTGAAAACGGCAAGTTTGCCATCATCCGGATGCAGGAGCTGTTCGGGAAAGCAGCAGCAAATGTAACCCTCAATGTTCCGGGCAACATCATGACGGCCAGTGAAGTCGACGGCCAGGAACGGACGTTGACGGATTTTGTCCCCTACAAAGGGATCCTGCGTTTCAGTCTCTCCCCGTTTGAATTGAAAACCTTTGCCCTGAAACTGGAAGACCCTGCCGAAGCTTTATCCCCGCCTGTGTCCATTCCCATGGCTATCCTTTACGACCAGGATGTCGTCTCCCCGGATACCGCCAGAAGTGAAGGCAGGTTCGGGCAGACCTCAGTCAGCATTCCTGCGGAACTGTTTCCCGACACCCTCGTGGTTGACGGGATCTTTTTCGACCTCGGCGGAAGTGCGGTTGGCCAGAATAGTGTACTGACATGTAACGGACAAAAGATCCTGCTTCCCAAAACCGGGCAGTACAACAAATTGTACATCCTTGCTTCGGCTACGGCGGACACGTCCGGATTATTCCGCACGGGCAAGGTTAAGGAAATCCTCCCCATTGAGGGATTCGACGGAAATATCGGTCGGTTTGACACACGCCATTGGGATCGTTTCGGCCAGATCAGTTCCATTGACAAAGGGTTTATTAAACGGGACGAGGTCGCCTGGTTTGCGTCGCACCTGCATAACGACACGGCGAATATCCCTTACAAGTATGCCTACATTTTTAAATATGAACTGGATGTAAATCCGTCCATGGAGTCGATCTCATTACCCGAGGATCCGGCGATCAAAGTGTTTTCCATGACCCTGGCGAATAATCCATATGCTGACCTGAAGCCCTTGCACCCGTTGTATGATGACTTCACGGGAAGAAAATCTCTCGTTCTGGACTTGAAAACCCGGCACGTGGATGATCAAACCACCACCCTTGCTTCCATTGATGTTACCCGCCGCAGAACCATCCAGGAATTACCGGTCAGGGTCACTACAAAGGATTATGCCGACATCCATATGCCCAACGGCGTGACGGTCGTATATTACCGGCGTACCCCGGATGAGCCCGCCGGGGACCCCCTTGCTCCCATCCCGGTTTCCATGATCACCGACGGCATGTTTGACCTTTTACCGGCCGATTCGGCCCGCGATACCTGGTATTACGATGGGGAAGGGCGACTGGTGATGGACCTCCAGAAAGAACTTGAAATTGACAGTCTGCATAGTTTCACTTCTCTCGACCTCTCCCGGGGTGCTCAGAGTTTCTCGGTTTGGGGCCGAAGCGGACAGGGAACTCCCTCCTTTCTCAACGATCCAAAAGCTGGAGGCTGGAGCCTGATCACCTTTGCCAAACCATTGGATCTGTGGGGTGGCGGCAAAGCTGTCTACCGGATCCTTTGCGAACAACCGAACAAATTCCGATACCTCATGTTCATCAGCGAGGGCTCAGGCCACGGACCGGTGTTCTTTAGGGAGGTGGATGTGTTTGAGCGACAAGAGTGACTGGTGACTGGTGACTGGTGACTGGTGATTAGATTGTTTCAGACCTGGATTTCAGTGACCTAATCAGGTTAATAGTCATTTTACCGATTATAGTAAGATTGGACTCGAGTTTCTTTTTATCTTCAAGATATCCTAACCTATCTGCTAGTTCTAACTGAGTTTCCAACTCTGCGATTGAACCTAACGCAATATAAAGAAACTGAATCATTTCTCTCGTATTTCTTCGAGCAGATCCTTCCGCAAGATTTGAAGGTATTGATACTGCTGCTCTTCTGATTTATTGTGAAAGGCCATACCGTTCAGAAACAGGAAATTTTTTTGTTACAGAATATACATGAATAACAAAATCCATAGATAATTTCCAAACATTTAAATCTTTGTGAGTTCCTGTTGTTTTCATAATTGATTTTCCCATTAATCAGAAAAGACCCCAAAAGGTTATATCTTCTCCGAAAAAATCATTATCTTTACTATTTTTACTTCTTTCACCAGTCACCAGTCACCAGTCACCAGTCACCAGTCACCAGTCACCAGTCACCAGTCACCAGTCACAATGACCACTCCCCCCAATCTCGACACCCTCTACCTAAAGCTTACCCGCTACTGCTCTTTTCAGGAACGCTGCTCCCGCGATGTGGAACAAAAGCTTAGGGAATGGAAGGTGCCGGAACGGGATGCCGGGAGGTTGATCCAACGGTTGAAGAGGGATGGATTTCTGGATGAGCTGAGGTTTGCCAGGTCTTTTGCACGGGGGAAATTCAGGGTGAACAGATGGGGAAGGGTGCGCATCAGGTATGAATTACAGGGAAGAGGGATTCCCGACCCCGTGGTTTCTGAGGCGCTCCGGGAGATCGGGGAAGAAGAATACCTGGAGACGATCGGCGATCTGATCCGGAAAAAAAAAGCGGAAATAAAATCGGAAAAAACCTTGAACATCCGGGAGAAAATTATCACTTTTGTTGTGGGGAAAGGATTCGAAACCGAATTGGTTCTCCGGGCGTTGAACGAAACTAAGATTGAGGATGGCAACTAAGGAAGAACTCAGAGATTTACACACAAGGATAGAAACCTTGAGGAGGTTTCTTTGACCTCGATAAGAAACTTGCCCTGATCGCAGAAGAAGAAAAGCTGACCCACGAGGCCACCTTCTGGAACAACTCGAAACAAGCCGAACAGGTATTAAAATCGATCCGGGATAAAAAAATCTGGACTGATGCCTTCCGGAAAACGTCAGCCAGTTTTGAGGATCTGAAGGTTTTGTTTGATTTCCTTGAAGTGGGTGAAGGAAGCGAACAGGATTTCCGGAATCATTTTGCTGAGACCTTAAAACTGGTCGAGGATCTCGAATTCCGCAACATGCTAAGCGGGGAGGAAGACCGGTTGGGCGCCATTGTGCAGATCAACTCGGGAGCCGGCGGAACCGAAAGTCAGGACTGGGCCCAGATGCTGATGCGGATGTACATCCGCTGGGGCGAATTGAACAGGTATAAAGTAAAGGAACTGGATTTCCAGGGAGGGGATGTGGCGGGGATCAAGCAGGTTACCCTGGAGTTTACCGGGGATTACGCTTACGGATACCTCAAGGGGGAAAACGGGGTTCACCGGCTGGTTCGTCTCTCCCCCTTCGACTCCAACCACAAACGCCATACCTCCTTTGCCTCGGTATATGCCTACCCGGAGATTGACGATGAAATCGAAATTGAAATCAACCCGGCAGAAATTACCTGGGATACGTTCCGGTCGAGCGGGCCCGGCGGTCAGAATGTCAACAAGGTGGAGACGGCCGTCAGACTGAAACATGAACCCACCGGCATCATGATCGAGTGCCAGGAGACCCGGTCCCAGGGCCAGAACAGGGATAAAGCCCTGCGGATGCTGAAATCGCAACTGTATGAGATCGAGCTCCGGAAAAAACGGGAAAAGATCGCCGTGATTGAAAGCGGCAAGAAACGGATTGAGTGGGGAAGCCAGATCCGCAGTTATGTCATGCACCCTTACAAAATGGTCAAAGACCTCCGTACCGGGTACGAAACTTCGGATGTACAGGGGGTGATGGATGGGGAACTCACGGAATTTATCAAAGCGTTTTTGATGGAATTCGGAAGCAAATAATATATACCGGATGATCCGTATTTACCACAATCCGCAATGCCGGAAATCCAGGGCCGGGTTGCAGTACCTCCGCGACAAGGGAGTGGAGGTTGAAGTTGTGGAATACCTGAAAAAGCCGTTCTCTGAAAAAGCCCTGGAGAAATTGCTCATGAAATTGAACATGCACCCGGAAAACCTCGTTAGGAAACAAGAGGAATACTTCAAAAAGAATCTGAAAAACAAAAACTTCAGCGATCATGAATGGCTCCTGATTCTTCTTGAGAATCCGAAGCTGATCCAACGTCCGATCGTGGAAAGGGATTACAAGGCCGTCATCGGGGATCCGGTTGAAAACATTGATTCTATTTTATCCAAACCAAAAAATAGTAAGCTATGAAAGTACGTATTGAATCCGACACCATGGGACCTGTTGAGGTTCCTGCCGACAAATACTGGGGTGCGCAAACCCAACGTTCCGTCGGGAATTTCAAAATAGGCGAACCCGCCTCGATGCCCAAAGAGATCATCCGGGGCATGGCGATCCTGAAGGAAGCCGCCGCCATGGTCAACGCCGATCTGAACGTGTTATCCAAAGAGAAAAAGGATCTGATCGTCAAGGTCTGCGACGAAATTCTCGCCGGGAAACTCTATGACCAGTTTCCGCTGGTGATCTGGCAAACCGGGTCGGGAACCCAAACCAACATGAACCTCAACGAAGTGATCTCCAACCGAGCCCAGGTGTTGAACGGTGGGATCCTCGGAGAGAAATCGATCATTCATCCCAACGATGACGTGAATAAAAGCCAGTCGTCGAATGATACTTTCCCGGCCGCGATGAGCATTGCAGCCTATACCATGGTTGTTAACACGACCTTTCCGGGGGTGGAGTTGCTGAAAAATACATTGGGAAAGAAATCGGCGGACTTCGCCGAGATCGTCAAAACCGGACGAACCCACCTGATGGATGCGACACCATTGACGCTGGGACAGGAATTTTCGGGCTATGTGTCGCAACTGGAACACGGACTTCAGGCCCTGAAAAACACGCTCCCGCACCTGTCGGAACTGGCTCTCGGGGGGACAGCCGTGGGAACCGGCCTTAACGCCCCCAAAGGGTACGATGTACTGGTAGCGAAAAAGATTGCAGAACTCACCGGATTGCCTTTTATTACAGCTCCAAACAAATTTGAATCCCTCTCGGCTCACGATGCCATGGTGGAAACACACGGGGCACTGAAAACCCTTGCCGTAAGCCTGATGCACATCGCCAGC
>JAZDGR010000074.1:0-31762 GCA_043806735.1 bacterium
CTCATGCCATGGGTTCCAACACCCCCGGCCCCCCCGATAAACGTACGGGGGGGGGCGGGGGGGGGGGCCCCCTTTCCCCCCCCCCCGCTCCCCCGCCCTTTCCCCTCCCAGGGGGTCGTGTCATTGCGACGAGTCCTGTACGTACGGGACGAGGAAGCAATCAGTTCAAGCTTCGTCCTTCGTACTTGCGATCGTACTTCGTACTTTGTACCTCTAATTTTGTAATGGGTTTTCACTACAGAAATCCGAACAAAATCAACGGAATTCCTTTCGCAGCGCCGGGTTGGGTGGGAAGGCCGGTTCAAGATATACATTTTGGATAAAACATTTTCAAAATGCTATTCATTTTGGCAAATAATTTTGAATGACAAAAAAGATAAAACCAGAAAGTAAAAAGGAGAACGATTAAGTTTTTTCCGTGGGTATATTATACCATACCTGTTGCCTCAAGATTGGATCCACCTCCTTTCAATTAAAGGTTTCTCCGCTAAATCCAAAACTACTTGAAAAGATGTTCAGTCGAGGTTCTCCTCAAGTTACTGTTTGATGATTTTCCCTGTCTCGGCCATCTCTCCCGTGATCACCCGGATGAAGTAGATACCAACAGGTTGGTTAGAAAGGGAAAACACGTGCCTCTTTTCCCCGGTAAAGCTATCGGTTATGATTTTTTCGCCGCGCATGCTGTAAATCTCTACATAGATCCACTGTTCCAGGTTGATCGTGAAAAGTTCGAGAGTAAAATTACCAGTCGTAGGGTTGGGATAAACTTTGAAAGAGGATTGTTCAACGCTCAATGGTATTTCATCTTCTGTTGCAGCAACTGCAGGCATAGAAGGAGTTGTACAAAATGGACCAGAAGGTGCAATATAACCCCACATATAACCTCCAGATTGTACGGTAGTGCCAGGCAGATAAAGAATATTCTGTCCGGCTATCATGGTTGCACTGCCTCCATTCTGAATTGTAAAAGTTGTTCCGTTTCCAGCCACTGTGATGGTTTGGGTGGCGTTGTAGCAATTGGTTTGACCACTAGGGATCGTGATATTTTGAATAGTTTGAGTTGAAGAAACTGTTTGATCTTTGAGACAACGCACCTCAAATGCGTTATTTTTATAGTCATTGTTTCTACCCACTAAAGAGTTACTGTGACTAAGGTATCGGGTATAAGCGTTCTGTGCCGAATATTCAGATGAAGAAGAGTAGTTGGCATAAGTAGTGACATAGCTAAATGTACCAAAGATATTACAATAGCCTCCAGGCAATGCCGTAAATCCACTTATGTTGGTTGCTCCGGTATTTGGACTTTGCCAATGATTGAAACCAGTTTCTTTCATTTTACCTCCCGCTACACTTTCTCCTCCAAGATATGTAGTGAGCGTTGTCCATTCTTCATCAGTTGGAATGTGCCAACCTGGTGGGCAAATACCTTGCACTCCAGGGGTGATCACATACTGCATCATCTCATTCCATTGGTATAACCCACCATATACACCACAATTGGATTCAAGGTTATCGTAGCAATATTTTTCAACAATACCATTGTTGGTTTGTTCCACATTGCTATTGATGCGTGTACCAATATTTAAATTTTCCTTAAACCAGCATTGAGTCCCGATTTGAACAGTGTTATAAGTTTTCCCTCCATAACTAATTGTTGGAGTTCCAGGACATGGTCCCCCAGGTACAAAAACGCTTTTTATTATAATTTCAGCATCCTGTCCATTAGTAGGTTGTTGATGATTTTTCAGCCAAAGATTTAATATCAGTCTTTCATTTCCTACAGGCGGAATTAGAGAACCATTATAAGTCCAATTAGCAATAAAATAACTCGGACCGGGGTAAGTTGGATAATGACCATGGTAACTTTGAAAGAAAATACTATCTGCAGTCCAAATGAATTTATGTGTTGAATAATTTCCAGTTAAAACTAAAGGAAACGTATTCGTTGCAGATGGTTGAACTGTATAATTTCCAATTGGGGAGGATGGCCCAGTAAACCTGTGGAATTCAATATCAATTTCTGTAGTATCTGTCTCATAAGAAAATAGTCCGACAACCGTGTTGATATCCAATAAATCAACGCGACTTGCAACATAAAATCGATATTCGCCATAACCATAAGATTGTTGAGCAATTATCTCCGAACAAAACCAAGTATTTCCTTGTTTTCTAATTTTTAAATGTAGCTGCCCCAAGTTATCAACCCAAACATTCTGTGAACTGTTTGACCAATAATTACAATCAGGACCTAATGGCCCTCCATCTTTAATATCCCATGTCAAACCAGCGAATTGAATGGTATATTGACTATTTCCATTTTCATGAAATAATTCTTCAACTTCCCACACTGTCAGACTCCGACTGTAAATACGGATATCATCAATATCTCCATAAAAATGACGATTTCCTTCAGTATTGTCAAATCCAATATAATATTCAGCATTGTCATCCACATCACCACCCTGAGGTCCGGAGCACACATAAGCCCCATCCATATATATTGTAATTTGATATCCATCGTATGTTGCAACGACGAAATGCCAGTTATTATCCATGTAGTTGATGCCATTGTCAGTGACAACTCCTCCTGTATATTTTGCATTAAAACCTACTCTCGTTCCTCCAATCCAAAAGTACAATCCTGAAAAATTTGAATATCCATCTCTCGAAGTCAATAATCCCGATGGTAAATTTGTGCTTGCTGTTTTAAACCATAAGGCGATTGTGATTTTATCAGTAAAATCATTGATTATATGAGTGTTAATATAACTACTAGTCCCATCGAAATTATAGGCACTATTCGGATTACCAAATCGGTCGATAGTCAGTGTTGAACCATAGTTGGTCCCGGTATGCCCATTTCCGCTCATATCATTTGTATTGCCATTGAATGGATAATATGCAACAAGTCCATTGTTGAGATTGGAAGCCACTCCTTCATAGTAAAGTTGCTGAATTTCAGAACAATTGAGAAGCCTGTAATAGATCCTTATGTCATCGAGATATCCAGTATACCAGCCAGTAGATGAACTATTTTGTTTCCCGAACCATAAATTCGCAGTAGAAATCACTGCAGGATAATTAAATTGAGCATACCATCCTGTATAAGATGTAGTTAAGAATTGGTTGTCTAAATATATTTTTGAATTCCCTGTAGTACCATACTTATGTTGAAACACTAGGAAGTGCCAATTGCCATCATTAAGAGTATTATATATACCAGTCACCGGTTTAAAACCTTCATAATAAGGATACGGGGCATTTAGTCCTGAGTACTGAAAAGAGACCCCGTAAGAAGGATCTATTTTGACGCAAAACTGGATTTCATGATCATTATCAAAGGTCCTTTTACTAATTGGTATCGATTCAATCAGGTTGGATGACCCTTTTTTGATCCAGAAGGTCAGAGTAAACTCATCTGTAATACTTAATGAAGCGGAATGAGGTATATCTACGAAATCATTAATACCATCAAAGCTTATCGCTTTATTTGAAAATCCAAAGCGATCCGTAAT
Source organism: bacterium (assembly GCA_043806735.1). Lineage (GTDB taxonomy): Bacteria > Bacteroidota > Bacteroidia > Bacteroidales > FEN-979 > QYOJ01. The sequence continues at coordinate 3,516 of JAZDGR010000074.1, forward strand.
AAAAGTCGCACCATTATTCGTGCCATTATTCCCATTCCCGCTTTCATCATTCGTATTTCCATTAAAAGGATACCATGCAACAAGACCACTTGTCGGGATTTGAGCAAAGCTACAATAACCGATGATGAAGGATAGAGAAAAAATCGTAAAAAATCTGGTCATTGTTTAAAGTTTTTGTTATCTGATTATACACCAATTGTTCCTATAATAAATTTTCCGAAAAGTAATATGGACATTTAATGAAATTACGAATGCATCATTCCATTGCAGGAACCCTGGTTTTTAATTGAGCAACCCCCGTTTTTCTTTAGGAAGAAAGAATTTCTTTACATTTACAGGAAATACACCAAACTTTCATGGTTGTATTTATTTTTACTAAACCCCACAAAACATTTCATCAATTACCCATTCAAATAAATTCCAAGGACTAATAGAGGATTCAAAATATATAACGTTTATCTTTGTTTATCTTTGAATGGTTCGTCTTCATTGTTATATCATGAAAATTAACCGAAGAGCATCTATATTCCTTCTTCATCCTCTTTTTATCTCTTTTATTGTCACGCTTGCTATTGTGCTTATATTTATCCCAAGGGCACCAAAATATATCATCGAACAGGTCGACCAGTCTTTGATTTCACAATCCGCTTTGGTTTTTTATGATGACCTGGATGGAAATGGATACAGTGACTGGATAGTTGCCTCAAATTATGTACAGAAGAATGGCCTGTCGGCATTGGTCGTTCATTTCCATTCCGGCAAGTTTCTTCAGGAATGGGATTTTCCCGGGAGTTTTAATTTCGAAAACAACAGATTTATCAGAACAGGCGATTTTGACGGTAATGGCGAAAAGGAATTATATGTTTTCACGATATCTCATGATTCGGTTTTCCTGTATATTGTTTCAAACCTATTTAATAAATCACCTCTTCATACAAGCCGTTTCATCACTATCATTAAAACGCTCAACGGTGAACCCAGTCTGACTATTGTTATCAATGAATTAACAGACATGAACCGGGATGGTTATAAGGACCTCGTATTCCTAGTCAGTTCCGGGTTTCCGGTTTATCCGAGAAATGTATATATCTATGATATCCATAACGACTCCCTGCTTATCTCCCCTGTGAATGGCTATTTTATCGGCCAGTTGCTGATCCGGGATATCAATGGAGATAAATATAACGAGATTGTAGTGAACGGCTATGCTACTCAAAATGTAAAGGATACAAACGAATACCGGATTCATGATCTCTGTTGCTGGTTGATTGTACTCAATCACAGGCTTAAATATCTTTTTTCGCCGGTGAGATTTCCCTATTTCGGATACAGTGTATTGGCCAATAATTGTCTCCCAAACAAACTGGGTTATTTTGATCTCTATTCTTCCTATCACCCCCCCCAGGGAACCGGAAGAAGCATTAGTCTGTACCATTTCAGGAATAATGGAGAAGTACTGAAATCCTGTTCGATACCAGGTTTAAAGTATAACCAGGGAGGGGGAGTATTCCACTCCAGTTATAAAGGAGTACCTCAAATGATTGTCACGGTTTCTACCGGAGGAATTTTATCGTTCGATACGAGCTTAAATAAAACGAACGTTTTTCCTGAAAGTCAAATTTCTTTTTTCCCTTATGATACTCTTGATATTGATAGTGATCATCTGAAAGAGATTATTTCACTCAATGCCACAAAGAGAGAATTGATGATCTTAAGAGCAGACTTATCACAACCTGCTTCTATTCAATTACCAAACCAGGATTGCAATGATGCCTATTTTTCATTGAAAACTGTTCCCGGTAAAGAGCCGATTCTTGTTATGTACAGCAGGGACAATGAATTCCATTATCTCTATCACACCAATTTATTGTATTACACCAGCTGGGGAATCTATGCCGGGATTTTCCTGGCGATCTATTTCTTTACCCTGCTGATACGCAAAATCCAACGGATACAAATTGAAAAGAAAATAAAGACCGAAAAAAAAATCACCGAACTCCAGCTCAAGATCGTCCGCAACCAGATGGACCCGCACTTCACGATGAACGCGATCAACTCGGTGATTGCGGCGATCCAGCGGGAAGAAAAAGATGCAGCCACGCAAAACCTGATGCACTTTTCGAAAATGTTCCGCTCATTGGTCCTTTCAGGGGAGAAGTTTAAAAGAACGCTTGGCGATGAACTCGATTTCTCCCGGAACTACCTGGAATTGGAAAAATTCAGGTTCAGGGAACGGTTCGACTACAGGATAGAGATCGACCCTACCGTGGATCTGAACCTGGAAGTGCCGAAAATGATTATCCAATCGCCGGTCGAAAATGCCGTAAACCATGGATTGCTGAACAGGAAGGCAGGCGGATTGCTGATCATCCGGGCATACGAAAAAGATCATCAGGTCATCCTTGAAATAGAAGATAACGGGATAGGCAGGGGAGAAGCGCAGAAGGAAGGATCAGCCGGTACCGGCAAAGGATTGAAGATCATGGAAGAATTCCTGGATTTGTATCATAAAATCACCGGGATCAGAATTGAATGGCAGATAACCGACTTGTTTGATGATTCCGGGAAGCCGGTTGGGACGAAGGTGGTGATAACGATACCGGGGGAGAAAAGTTAGAGGTCAGAAGCCAGAGGTTAGAAATGGAAGTTGGAAGGTATGAGGAGAAAATTTTTATTTTGTTATTAAAGTGATTCCAAGCTGTTTGCAAATTTCCTTACAAGTGTTGTCAAATAACTCACTGTGCCTGGGGACAGAAGTCGTTTTACCGTTCTTATTGTTTTTGAAGATGGAGTGTTTCCCTCCTTCACGGGCTATGGTACATCCTTGATTTCTCAAATATTTGACGAAGGCAGAACGCTTCATCAGGCGAAAATTTTTCTCCGGATAGTTCTGATTCCTTTATACTTTTTCAAAGCCTCCTCCTTTCTATAATCCAGAATCAGTTGCAATGCATCTGAAAGGTTTTCTTTGAGTTCCTCTATTGTCCAGGCTTCGGTGATGACCTCAGGTACTTCCAATAGCTGACCTGTATATCCCCCCTCTTCCGTCTTGGTAATTATTGCAGTATATTGATTCTTTGCAGCCATGATCTTTCTTTTACTGCAAAGATACTTTTTTTAAACCTTGATTGTCAAGCGTGAATCTATTCGTTTGAACTTTAGCCCTACTGATTTATTTTATATCCCGACAGTACTTCTACGTTCTACCTTCGTCGTTCTAACTTGCGTTCTAACTTCTGGCTTCTGGCTTCGGACTTTTTTATTACCTTGCACGCCAATTGATTCGCCTCTTATGGACACTCCCCTCCGCGCCGTCATCGTCGACGACGAACCCGAAGGCATCTCCACCCTGGAAACATTACTCAGGGAATGCCCGCGAATAGAGGTGATAGGAACGATCTCGAATACGAAAAATGCCGTCGAACAGATCGAACTGCTCCAGCCCGATCTGGTTTTTACGGATATCCAGATGCCGGAGAAAAATGGCTTTGAAGTGGTAAATGAATTATACATCGATGGATGTAAACCCGCCATCATCTTTGTGACCGCATTCGACGAATATACCATCCAGGCCATCCGCTATGCAGCCTTTGACTACTTACTGAAACCGGTTGATCTGACGGAACTGAAACACGCCGTCAGCCGGTTATGCCTGAAGCAAGGCGAAAAAACGAAAGACGAGCAAATCGCTCTGTTGCGTGAAAAAACGCTCTCTCCGAATAAATTGAAAATCAGCACCACCGGAGGATTTACCCTAATCAATCCAGAAGAGATTGTTTACATCCAGGCCGACTGGAATTACGCGGAACTGTTTTTTAATCCTGATAAACACGAACTGGTTACCATGAATATCGGATCCATGGAAGCCATGCTTCCCGCCGGTCGGTTCTTCCGGATCAGCCGGTCCATCATCATCAACATACCCTACCTTGTTAAGGTCAGCCGGAAAAAGCGACTCGCCATCCTTCAGAAAGATGGGAATGAGTATAGTTTTAAGATTCCGCTGCTGAATATCAGGAAGCTGGAGAGATTTTTGGAAGGAGGTTAAATGTCGGAAGCAGAACTAATATTCAATTGTTTTCAACAATCCTTATTTCCGGTCACCACAAAAAGTAAATTTGGGGCGTAAAATAACGCCATGTACGACATCCTCCTGCTGAACGACCTGAACCCCGGCAACCTCCGCAAATCGTTCGATAAAACGCTGGAAGAATTAGCTTCAGGGAATTTTGCCGCAGCCGAAGTCAAGAAAATGACCGGTACGGGATTTTATCGGGCCCGGCTGGACCAGGAAAACCGGTTGCTTTTCCGCTTCGGCCGGCATCAGGAAAAAAGGTATCTGCTGATCCTTGAACTGATCATGAATCACAATTACGCAGGCTCCCGTTTTCTGTGCGGAGCAACAATTGACCGATCAAAGCTGGTCCCCCTGAACGGTGCAACACCCCCGGTGGAGGATATGGTTGCCATGCAATACATCAATAAACGATATCCAAAATTCCATCTGCTCGATAAATTTCTCTCCTTTGACGACAACCAGGAAGAGATCCTCCAGGTTCCCCTGCCCCAGGTCATCATCGGATCGGCCGGAAGCGGCAAAACCGCGCTTACGCTTGAAAAGATCAAAACCCTGAAGGGCCGGATCCTGTACGTAACCCTGTCGTCATACCTGACCGAGAACTCCTCCCGATGGTATTATTCGAACCATTACGAAAATGAACAACAGGATGTCGATTTTCTTTCTTACCGCGAATTCATTGAGACCATCCGGATACCGGATAGGAAAGAGATGGATTTCAGGTCGTTTGAGCGCTGGTTCTTCGGCTTCCGTCAATCTACCCGCCTCCGGGATGCGCACAAAGTGTATGAAGAGTTCCGGGGGGTGATCACCGGAATGGATATCACAAAAGAGTATCTCCCGGCCGCTGACTACACCTCCCTTGGGGTGAAGCAATCCATTTTCCTTTCCGCCGAACGGGAAACCGTTTATGCCCTGTTTGAAAAATACCTGGCGTTCCTGAAGGAAGAAGGATATTACGATATCAATATATACTCTCATAACCTGCTGGATCTTTGCCATCCTGTGTATGATTACATCATTGTGGATGAGGTGCAGGATTTTACCAACATTCAGCTTTTTCTTATCCTGAAGTCATTGACCAAGGCGGTGAATTTCATCCTTTGCGGGGACGCAAACCAGGTGGTGCATCCCAACTTCTTTTCCTGGTCACACCTCAAGTCCATGTTTTACCGGAATGATTTCCGGAGCGATGATATCCGCATCCTTCATGCCAACTACCGTAATACACCGGCTGTTTCCGATCTTGCCAACCGCCTGTTGAAGCTTAAGATCGCCCGTTTCGGATCAATCGATAAAGAAAGCAATTACCTGGTAACCACTGTTTCACAGTCGGAAGGCGAGATGGTGTTTCTGGAAGAGAAGCATAAGAATGTTGCTGAACTGGCACGCAAAACCGGCAAATCAGTCAACTACGCCGTTTTGGTATTGCGGAACGAAGACAAAGCGCATGCCGGAATAGTATTTCCCTCACCGCTTCTTTTCTCGGTGCAGGAATCCAAGGGACTGGAATACGAAAACATCATTCTCTACAACTTCATATCGGATAATGCCGCGGAATTCAATAGCATCTGCGAAGGGGTGAGCGCTGCGTTTGTAAACGGGGAAGATCCGGCATACTCCAGGGGCAGGGACAAGAGCGATAAATCACTGGATGCCTACAAATTCTATATCAATTCCCTGTACGTGGCCATCACAAGGGCCGTGAAGAACGTTTACATCGTGGAACAAACCCGCGGGCACAAGCTGATCCATCTTTTAGGGATCTCGGAAGAAGCCCGCGACAGAGTTATCAAGGAGGATATTTCTTCAGCGGACGATTGGAAGCGGGAAGCCCGGCGGCTCGAGATGATGGGCAAATCGGAACAGGCTGAAGCCATCCGCAAAAACATCCTGATCACCGCACAGCCGAACTGGGAACCCATGACCCTGGAGAAGTACATGGCGCTGAGGAAGGAAGCCCTCGATCCGGAACATTTCAACAAAAAAGCTAAGGACCATCTGTTTGATTTTGCCCTTATCCATAATCAAACCTACATCCTGGAGAAACTGGCCGGTTTGAATTACCGCCGGGCCGAAAAATTTGAGAATGAACGTGGTTCCATCTTCCGCAGATATTACCAGTATTTCCGCGATGATAACCTGAAGATGGTGGCCCAGGAGATTAACAAATACGGGATTGATTACCGGGATGTCCATAATTTTACCCCGCTCCATGCCGCCGTATACGCCGGAGCGGTGAAGATCACCGCCTCCCTGCTCGAAAACGGAGCGAATCCCGACCTTCCTGATACCTTCCATAAAACCCCGGTACAGATCGCCCTTCAACAGGCCTATGTGAGCAAGGAATACGCGAAAAACAGGCTCGGGAAGATTTACCCGATGCTGCTTTCCGACGCGCTGAGCCTGCAGGTGGATGGGCAGCTTATCAAGATCGACCCCCATAAGATCGAATACCTCATGGTGCATCTTTTCATTGCCGTGCAATCCACTATAGTTCAGTCCAAACGCCATTACGAGGGATACGGGATCCGGGTTGACGACTTCCTGCTGAGGCTTGAAGGGTTTCCCGAAAACATCCTTCCCGATTACCGGAAGAAGCGGGGATATTGGCTGGCGCTGTTGGCAAAACATGAGACCGGCAGCCATAACCCGTACAATAAAAAGTTGTTCAGTCGCATCGAACGTGGGGTGTACATCCTGAATCCGCGCATGCTGATCCGTTATCGCGATTCATGGACGCCTGTACAAGATATTATTGACAGCCAGGGGATCAACCTCCAGGATTTGAAAGAACACTCTATGGATAAGCAAAGAAAGGAAATGGAAGAATGGAGCCGGAAGTTTGAAAAAGAGAGGAAAAAACGTGAGCGGGAAGAAGAGCTGAGAAAGCAGGGCCACGGGTGGTACTGAAAGACGTGAATCGTGAATAACGTGAATAGCGTGAGTATAGTTAATATAGGGCGGAAACATGAATAAGCATCAGAAGCAACCGTTGCTTTCTCCGGAAAAGTACATTCGCACGCGGGCTCGAACGCTGCCCATCGGAACCTGTTATATCAACGATAACTGGAAAGAATCGGGATATGCCACGATCCTGGTGACCAGGATACATATCAACGGCAACGTTACACATGGAGCCTATATGGTTGATCTGTACTGTCTTGGAGTGAAAGACTCCTTCTGGAAATTCAATGAGCATCCAAAGGATTTTCATGAATTCCTCGACAAGCAACAACGGGAAAATGATTACGGGATCCGGATGAGGAAAGTGGATTATCCGCTGGTGCATAACATTATTTATGGGGCTATTGCGTTTGCTGAAGAATCTGGTTTTCACCCGCATAAATCGTTTGATCTGCCAAAAAATATCCTGGAGGAAGATACGGATCGCATAAAACTGATCGATCTTACATTCGGATATAAAGGGAAACCGCTGTACATTTCCAGTCCTGAAAATCCCAGCGAAAAAAACAGGGTGCTTCCACACCTGGAAAAAAGACTGGGACACGGCAACTTTCATTTTATTACCGAGGCAGAGGCAGAGGAATTCTTTGAACGGGAAGAAAAGGAAGAAAGCGATGCGATTGATTACCATGACCCGGAGGTTAAAAGGAACCTGATCCTGGATTTCATCACCCACACAGGTAATCCGAAAAAGCTTTTTACGGGGAAGATGGAGAAACTTGGAGAAGTATTGGAAGACGCCGATATCATCTTCTTCGAATATATGATCACCGAGGAGGAGTTAAACAAAGCTTCTGCAGCCATTGGAGAGCTTTTCGACTTCAGTATCAGCGAAGAGCTTTTCTCCGATGAGATTCTTTTCGGGAAGTCGGCGCCGCCTGCAAACAGCACGGAGGTCAGGAGAAAAGCCGAACGATTGTATAAAATGGCGAACGACAAAGAATATAAACAAGGACTTCCCGAGGCCGATAAAATGATGCAACAGTATCCGGGCGTACCCGTGTTTCAATACCTGTCCCTGAGGTTCATGGAATTGAATACAGGCGCCAAAAAGCTCCTGCCTCGATTTAAAGAGGTTGCCGACCGCGATCCTGATTATCTTCCCTTCGCCTATATGTATGCATCAGCTTTTCTGTTGGACAAACCTGAAGATAGTCGGCGAACAATTTCCGATTCGCTTCATCTGAAAAACTTTTACGCCGGACGGAGTTCCTTTTGCAGGGAGGAAGTACTGTTATACATCCGTTTGCTGATGCTTAACTATAGCGCTTCAGGTGAAATTGCGATGTTGGAGGAACTGTTGAATTACATACAGGAACACTACCCGGGATTCATGCTCGATGAACAGATCCTGACCGCAAAGTTCGCCAAAATACCATCCGTCATTGAATGGTGCGGGAAATGGATAAAGGAGAACGCGTGACGGTTGAAAAGTTAGAAGCCAGATGCGTTCTACCTTCGTACTTCGTTCTTCGTACTTGTCAGCAAATCAGCTACCATTTTTACCCCAACCGTCGCCTTCTCCCGTATCACCGTCAGGTTCATCACTGTCCGGTCCGCTTCCGCCTTTGGGTCAATCAGGTATTTCGGAATCGTATGCGGGGCATAATGCAACAATCCGGCTGCCGGATACACCTGAAGGGAGGTTCCGATGACCACAAGAATATCTGCTTTTCTTACCATGGATGTGGCAATCATGATGTTCGGCACCTCTTCGCCGAACCAAACGATGTGCGGCCGAAGCTGGGATCCCTTCGGACAAAGATCCCCCAGCTTCAGTTCCCAGCCGTCGAGGGAGAAAACCAGATCGGGATTTACGGTGGAGCGCACTTTCTTCAACTCGCCGTGAAGATGCAGCACCTTTGTCGATCCGGCCCGCTCGTGCAGGTCATCCACGTTCTGCGTAATGATCTGAACGTCGAAATCTTTTTCCAACTCCGCAAGGGCATAATGCGCGGTGTTGGGCTCGACTTCATAAAGCTGTTTCCTGCGTAGGTTGTAGAAGTCGAGGACAAGCTGCGGATCCCGTTCCCAGGCGACCGGACTGGCGACTTCTTCGATGCGGTAATTGTTCCACAGTCCATCAGCGTCGCGGAAAGTTTTTATTCCGCTTTCCGCACTGATCCCCGCTCCCGTAAGAACGATAAGTTTTTTCATAGCGTGGTGATAAAGTACGAAGTACAAAGTTAGAAGTTAGAACGCAAGTACGAACGTAGAAGTACGAAGTACGGACTACTTTTTTGAGTTTTGAAGCGCCAGGTTGGATTTTGCAGTAGTACATCTTAATCAGCCAAACCGCCAAAAGGTTATACGTTCATAAGAAAAAACTTCGTCGTTCTAACTTCGTCCTTCGTACTTGCGTTCGTCCTTCGTCCTTCATACTTCTGACTTTTAATTCTTAACTTTGCCCCCTTTGAGAAAACGAGTCACATGTACGATTACATCAAGGGAAAACTTTCGGAGCGGAATCCGGCATTCGCTGTCCTGGAAACGGAAGGAGTCGGATACCTGCTACACATTTCACTTCACACTTATTCCCAGCTCCGGGAAGGGGAACATTGCAAACTGTTCACGCACCAGGTGGTACGGGAAGACGCGTTGATCCTCTTCGGTTTTGCCGACCGGGAAGAACGGGAACTGTTTCGCCAGCTGATCAGTGTATCGGGCGTAGGAGCCAATACGGCCCGCATCATTCTTTCGGCGCTATCGCCCCAGGAAGTGATCCAGGCGATCGGCATGGCCGACGCCGCATTGCTGCAGCGGATCAAAGGAATCGGAGCCAAAACGGCCCAGCGGATCATCATCGACTTGAAAGACAAAGTAGCCAAAGGGCTGGTCCCTCACGAAAAAATGGATTTCCTGCACAATACAAAACGGGAAGAAGCGTTATCTGGTTTAATAATACTGGGCTTCCCGAAGATGCTTGCAGAAAAAGCATTACACAAGATCATCGAAAAGGAAGGTACAGAGGTAACGGTGGAAGAGCTGATCAAACTCGCGCTCAAAATGCTTTAATTAATTGGTGAGGAGATTTACACTTCTTTTTCTTGGATTGTTTTGCCAGTCGATGCTCTGGGCCTCCGCTGGGGAAAGCAGTTTCTTTGGCAGTTCCCTCCTCCCGCCCGATACAATCTTTCCCGATACCACCCTGATCTACCCGTTTACGGAAGAGATGGTCGATCCGATGATAGGGAACGTCCATCCCCTCTACCTGGATAACCCCTCGAACATCAAAACCGAAATCGTCTTCGACCCGGCCACAAACCAATATGTGAAGATCTATACAGTGGGCGATCAGACCTACCGGATTCCGACTACCCTTTCGTTTGAAGATTTCCAGACCGAGGACATGGAGACCATGATCCAAAACTACTGGAAGGAAAGGGCGGAAGCGGCGAACATTGATAATTCGGGCGGACTGATCCCCAAAATCCACATCCCCGGGAAGGTGTTTGAAACGATATTCGGGAACAACACCGTGGATATCCGGCCACAGGGATCGGCGGAGATCAAGTTCGGGATTGTCTCTAACCGGCGCGACGACCCTGCCCTGAATACCAAACAGCGGAGGCAGACCAACTTCGACTTCGACGAACGGATCCAGATGAACGTCATTGCCAAGATCGGGGATAAGATCGAGTTCCGTGCCAGCTACAATACCGAAGCTACGTTTGATTTCGAGAATACCCTGAAGCTGAAATACGAAGGGAAGGAAGACGACATCATCCAGCTGATCGAAGCCGGGAATGTGAACATGCCGCTTTCCAGCACCCTGATCCGGGGGACCGAAGCTCTGTTCGGGATCAAGACAAAGCTCCGGTTCGGCCGCACGACAGTCACGGCACTTTATTCCCAACAGGAGAGCGAAACCAAGAACATCACGGTTCAGGGAAATGCCCAAACCACCGAGTTCATCATCCGTGCCGACGAATACGAAGAAAACAGGCACTTTTTCCTTGCCCAGTACTTCCGCGACCATTATAAAGAAGCGCTGAAAAAACTGCCCATCATCAATTCCAATGTCAACATCCTGAGAATTGAGGTTTGGGCAACCAATATCGGGGCTGCCGTTACCGAAAACCGGAATATTGTGGCCTTCCAGGACTTGGGTGAAAATGATCCGTACAACAAGTACAACTTTCATGGGATCCCGGGAAATTATCGGCCTACGAACAATTCCAACGACCTGTACCAGCGGATTATGCCAACGCCTGCCGATTCGGCCAATGCCCGCAATATCAACACGGTATCGGATTACCTGAAGGGCCCGCCGTTCTTTCTCGTCTCGGGCATCGATTATGAGAAGATTGAAAGCGCCCGGAAACTACTACCCAGCGAATATACCTTCAATTCCAAAGTGGGTTTTCTCTCGCTCAATACTTCGTTGAATCCCGACCAGATCCTGGCTGTTACATTCCAGTATCAGATCGTAGGCGATACCACCGTATACCAGGTGGGTGAATTCTCCGACGGCGGGATCAACTCTCCCCAGTGTCTCATCGTGAAACTTTTGAAAAGTACTGCGCTGAACACGCGGATTCCCATGTGGAAGCTGATGATGAAAAATGTTTACCCGCTCGGGGCCTATCAAATTCAGCCGAATGATTTTACGCTCAACATCCTCTATTCGGGCAATGCCAACGGGGTTCCCACAGCCTACCTGGAAGAGACCCGTGTCAAAGGCGTACCGCTGATCCAGGTATTGAATTTTGACAACCTGAACATGCAGCTCAACCCGCCTTCCGACGGGATGTTTGATTTCCTGGATAATGCAGCCACGATGGGAGGGACCATCCAATCGTCGAACGGCCGTGTCTTCTTTACTGTTCTCGAACCGTTCGGACAGGATCTCCGTGATTCCATTTTCGATCCGGCCGATCCGACAGGCTCGCTGGAGCTGGCCGATAGATACTGTTTTGATTCCCTATATACTGTAACCAAGACCATGGCAAAGCAGTATCCTGACAAGAACAAGTTTGCCCTAAACGGCTTTTACAAGGCTACCGCGGGATCTGAGATTTCGCTAAACGCGCTGAATGTGCCGCAGGGGTCGGTACGGGTTTATGCCGGCGGCATCCTGCTTACCGAGAACGCGGATTACTTCGTGGATTATACCCTGGGACGTATACGAATCACCAATGAAGGGATCCTGAATTCGGGAACCCCGATCAATATTTCGCTCGAAAGCAACGAGTTGTTCAACATTCAGACCAAGCGGCTGATGGGAGCCAACGTAGATTTCAAGTTAAACAAGGATTTCCGGATTGGAGCTACCGTCTTGAACCTGAATGAAAAACCGCTGACCCAAAAAGTAAACTATGGGGATGAGCCCATTTCCAATACCATCTGGGGATTTAATCTGACTTACCGGAAAGAATCCCGGTTGCTGACCCGTCTCATCGATGCGTTACCCCTGATCACCACCAAAGCTCCCTCGAACGTTTCGGTCGACGCTGAATTCGCCCAGTTTATTCCGGGGCATTCCAAAGCCATCGGGAAAGCAGGAACCACCTATATTGACGACTTTGAAGGCGCTAAATCCACCATCGACCTGCGGAACGTGGGAACCTGGTTCCTGGCCAGCACACCCCAGGGTCAGACATTGGCAAACATGTTCCCGGAAGCCGCACCGGGTACCGGGCTCGTTTACGGGTTCAACCGGGCCCAAGTGGCCTGGTATGTGATCGATCCGTTGTTCTACGACCGGAACACCAGTCTAATGCCTCCCAATGTAACCCGGACGGAGCTTTCTACACAATATGTCAGGCAGATCTGGGAATCGGAAGTCTTTCCGAACAAGGAGCCGCTGAACGGAGTCCCGGTGAACCTGGCGGTGCTGAACATGGCCTATTACCCTTCCGATCGCGGGAGCTACAACTACGATGTATTGCCCACAGGTATATCCAAGGGGATCGGAGAAGACGGCTTTCTCAAAGAGCCGCAAACCCGGTGGGGAGGAATCATGAGGAGGATCGAATCCTCGGATTTCGACGCGGCCAACATCCAGTACATTGAATTCTGGATGATGGACCCGTTTGTTTACGACTCCACCAACTCGGGCGAGCTCTATTTCAACCTGGGCGATATCAGCGAAGATATGTTGCAGGACGGGCGAAAGAGCTTTGAAAACGGATTGCCTACCAGCGAAGTCGTTACCAATGTGGATACAACGATCTGGGGGCGTGTGCCTTCCGTGCAGTCGCTGGTGGAAGCCTTTGATAACAACCCGGCATCCCGGCCTTACCAGGATGTAGGGTACGACGGCCTCAGAGATTTTGACGAGCTTTCCTTTTTCGATACTTCCTATGTAGCCAAACTGGATGCTGCTTACGGTCCGGCATCCCCGGCATACCAGCAGGCTGCGGTAGACCCGGCGGCCGACGATTATCATTATTTCCGGGGAACCGATTACGACAACAATCCCATCTACGGAAGCGTGCTTGCCCGGTACGAGAAATTCAACAACCCGGAAGGGAACTCTCCCACAGCCGAATCTTCTCCCGAACCGTATCCTACGCTGGCCACCACGCTTCCCAACGTGGAAGACATCAACAAAGACAATACGCTGAGCGAATCGGAACGGTACTATCAGTATGTGGTGCATCTCCGGCCCGACAAGATGCTACCCGGCATGAACTTCATCACCGATGTATACGAAGCCACGGACATTCCGTTGGCCGACGGTTCCCGGGGCCATGTCAAATGGTATCAGTTCAAGATCCCCATCCGGCAACCCGACAAGGTGGTAGGTGATATCAACGGATACACCTCCATCCGCTTCATGCGTGTCTTCTTCAAAGGTTTCAGGAAGGAGATTGTTTGCCGGTTTGCTACGCTGGAGCTGACCCGCGAGGAGTGGAGAAACTATAATTACAGCCTGCTTGCCCCGGGAGAGTACATTCCCGATGAGTACCAGAACCAGACCACATTCGACATCAGTACCGTGAGCATTGAAGAAAACGGAAGCATGGAACCCATTCCCTACGTGATGCCTCCGGGGATTGATCGGGAAACCAACTGGGCTTCCACCAATTTTCAGCAGCTGAACGAGCAATCAATGGCATTGAACATATGCAACCTTGTCGACGGAGATGCCCGTGCAGCATACAAAACAACGGAATTTGACTTCCGGCAGTTCAAACGGTTGAAAATGTTCGTACATGCGCAGCAACAGATTGTAAGCCAGGACCTGAAAGAAGGAGACCTGACTGTTTTTATACGGATTGGCAGCGATTTTACACAGAATTTCTACGAATATGAAATACCGCTGATGTTCACTCCATGGGATGTCAGTGCGGATGATGCCTATACCATCTGGCCCGAAAGCAATGCGTTCGACATCAGTTTGGAACGGCTGGTCCAGGTGAAGTACGACCGGATTATCGCGATGCGTGAGCCGGGAAGCAAACTTACCGCTTCGATGCCTTATGTGGAATACGACGGAAGGAATAAGATTACGGTCATAGGATCGCCCACTATCAGCGACGTCGGAGCCATCATGATCGGGATCCGGAATCCGAAAAAGACGATCGACTCCCCGGATGATGACGGGCAAGCCAAATGCGCCCAGATCTGGGTGGATGAGCTCCGGCTAAATGATTTTAACAAGAAAGGAGGTTGGGCTGCTATCGCCCGTGTGGCCGCCGACCTGGCCGACCTGGGCCGGGTCCAGCTCATTGGCAGTTACAGTAGCGCGGGATTTAGCACCATTGAGCGAAAAACGACACAACGTCCGATGGAAGCAACTTCGTTGTTTGGATTTGATACGGATCTGGAACTGGGGAAATTCTTCCCCGAACGAACCGGTATCCGGATCCCGATGCATTTCGATTATTCACTGCAAAAAATAGCCCCATTATACGATCCGCTCAACCCTGACCTTTACCTGAAAGATGTGGTGAATGCTATGCCCACCCAGGAACAAAAGGACTCGATCAGGATGCTTTCACTGGATCATACCGAACGGAAGAACTTCAACCTGATGAACGTGAGGAAGGACCGGACCACCGATAAAAAACCCCGGCCCTACGACATCGAAAACCTGAATGCAAGCTATGCATACTCCGAAACGTTCCACCGAAATGTCGATATCAGTTATGAATTGCGGAAACAATATGCGGGTGGTATTGGGTATAATTATGCATTTCTCCCGAAGAACGTAACCCCGTTTTCCAGATCCAAATTCCTCTCGAAAACCAAGATGCTGCAGCTGGTCAAGGACTTTAATTTTTATTTTATCCCGAAATCCTTCTCCTTCCGCACCGATATGATCCGGGTATATGACCAGCGTCAGTTCCGCAACAAAAGCCGGGCGATCGTCCCCATGGAAACCTTCTACATCAAGCGCTGGGACTGGAGCCGGATCTATGACCTGAAGTACGATTTCTCCAGGTCGTTGCGGCTGACGTGGGCAGCCACCGCCGGGTCATTTATTAACGAGCCGCCCGGAAAGATTGATAAGTCGGACCGGCAAATGATCTGGGATGAGATCTTCTCTATCGGGACCATGAATACCTATAACCAAACGGCATCGATCACCTGGGAGGTTCCGTTCAGCAAGATCCCGGTGCTTAATTTTATTGCCGTTGCCGCAGGGTATCAATCGGGATACCGCTGGTCGGCCAGCCCGATCTCCATTCAGTCGCAATTGGGAAATGTCATCGAAAACAACGTTACCTATGCATTGAACGGATCGCTCAACATGCTCACCCTGTATAACAACATCCCGTACCTGAAGAAGATCAACCAGGGAGCCAACAAACAGCTGAAGCAGAAATCCGCATTGCCCGACAAACCCGGCCGCGATCCGAAGCAAATGCAGACACAGGCGACAGATAGCCTTCAGCTTACAAAACCAAAATTTTACGTGGGCAAGCTCCTGCTGGACGGATTCCTCCGGATTTTGATGGGCGTCAGAAAAGTCACATTCCAGTATACCCAGGGACACGGGATCATGTTGCCCGGATTTATGCCGGAGCCCGATTTCATGGGGATCAACCTCTCGATGAATGCGCCCGGACTGGGATTTGTGTTCGGGGAACAAAAAGATATCCGGCCAAAGGCGCAAGACCGGGTATGGATGACTCTCGACACGTTGCTGAACAAGGCGTACAACGTGAAGTTTAATGAAAACCTCAGCATCACGGCCAACATCGAACCGATCAAAGATTTGCGTATTGAGGTAATGGCAACCAAACAGCAGTCAAACTACAGGCAGGAGTTCTGGAAAGCGAATTCACTGGGGCAATTTAATTCCTATTCACCCCAGATGAACGGAAGCTATACGATGACCTACATCATCATCGGGACCTCTTTCTCAGATAAAGATGTTGATAACATCTCCTCGTTGTTTGAAAAGATGAAAGCGTCGCGGTTGCTGATTGCCCAGCGGTATGCCGCCCAGAACCCCTGGTCACAAGGCACCGACTCCACAGGGTATCCCAATGGATATAGCGGGACAAACCAGGATGTATTGGCAACAGCGTTTCTTGCAACTTACAAAGGTCAGGATCCGGCCAAAATCGGACTGGGCGCTTTCCCGAAGATCCCGTTGCCGAACTGGCGTATCATCTATGATGGATTGTCAAAGATAAAGTTCCTGCAGAAATTCCTGAGGAACCTGACCTTGTCGCATGCTTATATTGCGACCTACTCGGTGGGGAGTTATATTTCCAATATTCTGTACAGGGGGAAAGACGGATATCCCTATATATTAGATCCGGCTGGAGATTTTATTTCGGAACGGGATCTTACCGTCATCACCATCAACGAACAATTCAATCCGCTCATCCGCTTCGACATGGGGTGGGTAAACAGCCTGCTCACGACGTTTGAGATCCGCAGGACCAGGAACCTGAGTTTCAGCTTTGTGAATAACCAGCTTACTGAGATCAAGAGTACCGAATATGTCGCCGGGATCGGGTATAGGTTTAAGAACATCCGGCTCAACTTTTCCGGGATTTTCGGCGGAAAGAAAGCCAAAACGAGCAGCGACCTGAATATCAAGCTCGATTTTGCCATCAGGCAAAACAAGACCACGTTGCGGCGTGTGGATGAAGATATCAACCAGATATCCACGGGCCAGCAACGGTTATCGATCAATTTTTCGGCCGACTATAATCTTTCCGCCCGGTTCAACATCCGTTTCTACTTCGATAAGGATATCATGACCCCTTATGTCTCAAACCAGTACCGGACATCGAACACCCAGGGAGGATTGGCCTTGCGTTTTACCCTCTCTCAGTAATCGGGAAAAATTGTATTTTTGAAAAAGCATTAAACACCTGCACTATGAACGTTCCTGAAAATCTGAAGTACACGAAAGACCACGAATGGTTGAAGATTGATGGCGATGCCGGGTTCGTTGGCATCACCGATTATGCCCAGCATGAATTGGGCGACATTGTTTTTGTCGAAGTGGAAACAGCCGGAGAGATTCTTAAAAAAGGAGAAGCCTTCGGAACCATTGAGGCTGTCAAAACCGTTTCAGACATGTACATGCCGGTTGGCGGAGAGGTGCTCGAATTCAACGAGGAACTTTCGTCCAAGCCGGAGATCATCAACAAAGATCCCTACGAGCTGGGATGGGTGATCCGGATCCGGTTAACCGATCCTGCCGAAGCGGATGGATTGCTGAGCGCTGCCCAGTACAAAGAGCAGATCCAGGCATAGGACCGTGGTGCGGTGGTGCCGTGGGGCAGTGGTGCCGTGGTCACCTGGTTATCTGGTCACTTGGCCGCCTGTCCGCCTGTCTGTCTGTCCGCTTTCTGATCACGAAAATAATCGTACACCAATCTCCCTTTCGCTTTCCCGATGACCTCCTGCAGTTCCTCCAGGGTAGTATCCCGGATACGCTTCACCGATTTGAATTTCCAGAGCAGCGATTGCGCCGTAGAATTTCCGATCCCTTCAATCTCCGTCAACACCGATTTTACCGTCCCTTTTTCCCTTCTTCTCCGGTGATGTGTGATCCCGAACCGGTGGGCTTCATCCCGCATCTGCTGGATGAGCCGGAGGGTTTCCGATTTCTTGTCAAGATACATCGGCAGGGGATCATTGGGGTAATAGACCTCCTCCAGCTTTTTTGCAATTCCGATCACGGTCATTTTACCGGCCAGCCCCAGTTTCTTCAGGCTCGTCATGGCAGAACTCAGCTGGCCTTTTCCCCCGTCGACAATGATGAGCTGAGGCAGGGATTTCTCCTCCTCCTGAAGCCGCTTGTACCGACGGTAAATGATCTCCTCCATGGAAGCAAAATCGTTGGGCCCCTCCACGGTTCGGATGTTGAAATGGCGGTATTCGCTTTTATCCGGTTTCGCATGTTTGAAACAGACCATCGCAGCGACCGGGAAATCTCCCTGGATGTTCGAATTGTCGAAGCATTCGATGTGTTCAGGCAACTCGGTCATCCGGAGATCTTTCCGCATGGTTTCGAGGATCCTGCGGCTTTTGTGTTCCGGGTCGACCAGCTCTTTCTGTTTTTCTTTCTCCAACTGATAATACCTGACATTCTGCCGGGAGAGATCCAGGAGTTTTTTCTTGTCCCCGATCTTCGGTACAGTGAAGTTTACTCCGGAGATTTCGTACCCCGGATCAAACGGCACCAGGATCTCGGGGGATCGGCTTTCAAAACGATCCCGGATATCGGTAATGGCCAGCGACAGCAACTCCTCATCCGATTCATCCAGCTTTTTCTGGATCTCGAGGGTATGTACCTGGATGATAGCCCCGTTCATCACCTTCATGAAATTTACATACGCGGTCGTGACATCCGACGTAATTGAAAAAACATCCACGTCGTTGATGTTGGGATTCACGACAGTGGATTTACTCTGGTATTTTTCCAGGGCCAGGTACTTCTCCTTGACCAGGTGTGCCTTCTCAAATTCCAGTTTATCGGCCAGGTCCATCATCAGTGTTTTCAGCTGCCTGGCCACTGAATGGACGTTCCCCTTGATGATGTCGCGGAGGCTCTGAAGCGAAGCATCGTATTCATCCGATGTTTGCAGACCCACGCACGGCCCTTTGCAATTCCCGATATGGTATTCCAGGCACACGTTAAATTTCTTCGCCCGGATGTTTTTATCGGTCAGATTAAGGTTGCAATTGCGCAGGGGGTAAAGCTGCCGGATCAGACCCAGCAGGGTATGCATCAGCCGCACATTGGCATAGGGTCCGAAATACAGCGATCCGTCGCGGATCAGGTTCCGTGTATGAAAAACCCTGGGAAAGGGTTCGTTTTTAATACAGATCCAGGGAAAGGTCTTATCATCTTTCAACGCCACGTTGTACCGAGGCCGGTATTTCTTGATCAGGTTGTTTTCCAGCAGCAGGGCATCCTGTTCGGTAGCCACGACGATGTACCGGATATCGGCAATCTTGCGCACCAGCATCTGGACCTTCCCGCTGATGGAGTTGATCATGGCAAAATAGGAACTCACCCGTTTCTTCAGATCCTTGGCTTTTCCAACGTAGATGATCTTGTTTTTATCGTCGAAGAACTGATAGACACCCGGCTGATGCGGAAGTGTTTTCACGATTCCGTCAAGGTGGGAGAAATATGTGGATCGGGCGGAAGACATAACTGGAATTACGAATTACGAATTACAATTTACGATTGAATTTAAGATTTACGATTTACGAATTAATTTTCACGTCTTACATCTCCCCTCTTACGTCTCACGTTCTTTTGTGCCAGCAGGCGGATGGTCTCGGCTTCTCCCCTGTGGAGAACTCCGGTCTCGAAATGTTGGACCAGCTCCTCCAGGATCTGAATGTTCAGCTCTCCGAAATCCCCGCGAAGTTCATCCATGCTGAATAGCATATTCACATCGTTAGGACCTCCGGAGGAATTCCGGATCTGGCGTTTGTTGAATGCTTCCAGTACCAGATAGCCTCCGGGTTTGAGGCAGTTTGTCAAAGCCTTGTGGAATTTCCTGCGCAGTTCAGGAGACATATGCACAAAGAACAACCCGACAGAATCATACATGTTGTTTCCGCACAAAAAATGAGTCAGATCGAAAATTTCATAACGGAACTCAACATCCATCTCCCGGGCCAGTCTCATGGCCTTCTTCCGACCCTCTTCACTGAAATCGAACGCCGTCACATCCCATCCTTTCCCGGCAGCATATACCGCATTCCGCCCTTCACCCTCCGCCGGGAGAAGGATTTTTTCCGGTTCGTGGGTGTCTATAAATTCCTTGAAGAATCTATTCGGCTCCTTGCCGTAAACATACTCTTCACTGCTGTATCGTTCGTTCCATTTGTTATTCATGGGAGCAAGCTAAAATTCTTTTTGCAAAGTGGATCCTGCCTGTGTGAATAGCCTGGTTGTTCAATCGTAATGAAACCGGCATTTCAAAATCAGAATTTCATCTTCCCTCACCTGGTAAATCAGGCGATGTTCTTCGTTGATGCGGCGCAACCAATAGCCTTTGTACTTATGTTTCAATGGCTCCGGCTTCCCCAACCCAGTAAAAGGACGACGGCCGATGTCTTTGATCAGGTCGTTGATCCTGTGGAGCATCTTTTTATCAGATTGCTGCCAGTAGAGGTAATCCTCCCACGATTCATCCACGAAAATGCATTTCATTCCCCGATCAGCTCTTTTTGAAAGGTCAACCCCTTTTTCGCCTTTTCAATGGCTGCATCAAGCCGCTGCTCATTGATCTTCGAAGAGAGCTCATGCTGTGTGGCACATAAAGCATTGTATTCGTCCAGTGAAATGACGACTACACCCCGCTCCTTGCCCCGGTTGATAATGAGCGTTTCGAAATTCCTGCTCACATCATCCAGATATTTTTTGATATCCTTCCGGAATTCAGAAATCGTTGTTATAATCATATTTTAACTATTTTGTACAAAATTATGTACAAATTTTATAAATCCCAAATGGCAGAGATTAATTAGAATTCTTACTCCGTCCTGCGTCCCTCGTCCTTCGTCTTTCGTCCCTCGTTCTTCGTCATTTTTTAACCGCATCCCACCCCTGCGCCGTCAATTCTACTTCCTTCCCGTCGGAGGTGATCATGTATTTTCCACTGGATGGATCCGTCATGTGCCCAATGACGGAGATGCCGGATATCCCTATGATCTTTTCGAAGTCGCTTTGAGGGATTGTGAAAAGCAGCTCATAATCCTCGCCGCCGCTCAGGGTAGCCACCGAAGGGATCAGGTTGAACTCCATGGCGAGTTGGCGTGTTTGTGGATCGATCGGGATTTTATCTTCATAAATCCGGCATCCGGCATCCGACATCTTGCAAAGGTGCAACGCTTCGGACGCCAGTCCGTCGGAAATGTCAATCATCGAGGTCGGACTGATCCCGGCGCCTTTGAGCAGCAGCCGGAGATCGGTCCGCGCCTCCGGTTTTAAAAAACGACCGATCTGGTAGTCATATCCGGTGAGTTCGGGTTGCATGTTTGGATTCGCCTTGAAGACTTTTTTCTCACGTTCGAGAAGCAAAAGTCCCATGTAAGCCGATCCGAGGTCACCTGTGACACAGAGGAGATCTCCGGATTTGGCTCCACTGCGATAGACAATCTCTTCTTTACCGGCCTCCCCCAGGATGGTGATGGATAAAATCAGTCCGGTCACACTGGAGCTGGTATCCCCGCCGATCAGGTCGAGATGGTATTTCCGGCACGCTCGCCGGATCCCTTCATAGAGTTCATCCAGAGCTTCGGCCGAGAACCGGCTTGATACCGCGAGGGAGACCGTAATCTGTCCGGGAATCCCGTTCATGGCTGCGATGTCGGATACATTCACCACCACGGCTTTGTATCCCAGGTGTTGCAGCGGCGTGTAAGTCAGATCGAAATGAATCCCTTCCACAAGCAGGTCGGTAGAGACGAGGCATACCTTGTCTCTACCGAAATCGATCACTGCTGCGTCATCCCCAACTCCCTTTATAGTGCCGGGATGACGTGCCTGAAAATCCCTGGTCAGCCGATCGATCAGACCGAATTCACCAAGTTCGGATAATTCTGTTCTTCCGGTTTTTACACCTCTTTTGGGTTTTTCTCTTTTTTCAAACATATGTTTTCGTCATTGAATACTGACCAACTGTGCTGGTATGCGGCAGCGAAAGGGTAAAAGTACGAACAAATAAGATGTTTTCCCTAAGTGCGCCCAGACTCACTGCCACCAAAATCAGCACCCTTCTCTGCCTTCAAAGCAATGAAAAGAAATACTGAAGGTGCCTCCTACAGTAACTAATTTCTCCATCACATCATAAAAACTGAAAACGGCAAGCAATCCCATCATCATGAAAAAGAAACCTGTCAGGTAAACACTCATCCGGAATGAACGGCGTATGATCTTGAAAACCTGAAGCAACTCCCTGTATCCGTTGGTCAGAACATCTGCATGTTCAGTTCTTTTCCGGTATGTATATTTTGGCAAGCGGGAAAATGTGATCTGTGCAAAACCCCCGGATCACGCGTTTATCGCCTTTCTGTATGGCCAGGAAGTCGCTGCGTTGGTTCAAATAGTCTGTCTTTTAAACGATGAAGTATGCTAATTTACAAGTTAAGTTTAAATAAATCTTAAATAGCCCAAAAGATAAAAATGTGTACCTTTACCCCGCCCAATTGGCAGTTTAACTGGGTGGTACGATTAATGAGTAGAATTGATCTAAATTATCCTGCTGATGGAATCAACTAACAATAAATTCCTTGATGAGTTCACGCAAAGCGAATATAAATATGGGTTCGTTACTGATATTGAAACGGAATTTGCTCCGAGAGGGCTGAATGAAGATACCGTCAGGTTCATCTCCGCGAAGAAAAATGAACCGGAGTTCATGCTGGAATTCCGTTTGAAAGCCTATCGCCACTGGCTCACGATGAAGATGCCCACGTGGCCGCATCTGCAAATCCCACCGATTGACTACCAGGATATCATCTATTATGCTGCGCCGAAACAAAAAAAAGAGTTGAAAAACCTCAACGAAGTCGATCCTGAACTTCTGGCCACGTTCAACAAACTGGGGATCTCGCTGGAAGAACAGAAAAAGCTTGTAGGGGTAGCGGTAGATGCGATCATGGACAGCGTTTCGGTGAAAACCACCTTCTCGGAAACTCTGGCGAAACATGGCATCCTCTTTTGCTCCTTCAGTGAAGCAGTACAGCAGCATCCCGAGCTGGTCAAAAAATATATGGGTTCGGTTGTTCCGTATACCGATAACTATTTTGCAGCGCTGAATTCGGCGGTCTTCAGCGACGGATCTTTCTGCTATATCCCCAAGGGGGTGCGCTGTCCGATCGAACTATCCACCTACTTCCGGATCAATGCAGCCAACACCGGGCAGTTTGAACGAACCCTCATCGTGGCCGACGAAGGGGCCTATGTCAGTTACATGGAAGGCTGTACCGCGCCTCAGCGGGATGAAAACCAGCTTCATGCGGCGGTGGTTGAGATCGTGGCGTTCAAAGATGCCCAGGTAAAATATTCGACCGTACAGAACTGGTATCCGGGCGACCGGAACGGCAAAGGAGGCATCTACAATTTCGTGACCAAGCGCGGCATCTGTAAAGGGAGCAATTCCAAGATCTCCTGGACGCAGGTGGAAACCGGCTCGGCCATCACCTGGAAGTACCCGAGCTGTATCCTTCTGGGCGATCACTCGGTGGCGGAGTTCTATTCCGTAGCCGTGACGAACAACTTTCAGCAGGCAGATACGGGAACCAAGATGATTCATCTGGGCCGAAATACAAAGAGCACCATCATTTCCAAGGGGATTTCGGCCGGAAGAAGCAACAATTCCTACCGGGGACTGGTCCGGATTTCTAAGAATGCGGTGAATTCCCGGAACCATAGCCAATGTGATTCCCTGTTGCTGGGCGACAAATGCGGGGCGCATACCTTCCCTTACATCCAGGTTGAAAACAAATCGTCGATCGTGGAACATGAAGCGACCACATCCAAGATTTCGGAAGATCAGCTTTTTTACTGCCAGCAACGGGGGATCGAACCCGAAAGCGCCGTGGGCCTCATCGTCAACGGTTATGCGAAGGAAGTTCTTAAACAGCTTCCCATGGAATTTGCCGTGGAAGCACAAAAGCTGCTCTCCATCAGTCTGGAGGGGAGCGTTGGGTAATGTGCTGATGTGCTAATGTGCTGATGAGATAATGAAAAAGATAGAAGATATGTTATTAGAAATTAAGAATCTGAGGGCTTCGATCAACGGCAAGGAGATACTCAAAGGGATCAACCTCCAGGTAAAGGAAGGAGAGATCCATGCAATCATGGGTCCGAATGGAACGGGAAAATCAACCCTGGCGGCCGTCATTGCGGGCAGGGAGGTGTTTGAAGTGACCCGGGGAGAGATCCTTTACAAGGGAAAGGATCTGTTTAAACTCTCGGTGGAGGAACGGGCCCGCGAGGGAATATTCCTGGGGTTCCAGTACCCCGTGGAGATCCCGGGCGTGAGCATCACCAACTTCATGCGCACCGCGGTCAACGAGATACGCAAATACAAAGGGCTGGATCCGCTGCCTGCCGGAGAATTCCTGAAGATGATGGAAGAGAAGAAAAAGCTGGTGGAGATTACTTCCAATCTGACCAACCGGAGCGTAAACGAAGGATTTTCAGGCGGGGAAAAGAAGCGGAATGAGATCTTTCAGATGGCGATGCTGAACCCTACGCTGGCTATTCTCGACGAGACCGATTCGGGGCTCGATATCGATGCACTGCGTGTGGTCGCAAACGGGGTGAACAAGCTCCGGACCCCCGAAAATGCGTTCGTCGTCATCACCCACTACCAGCGGCTTCTCGATCACATTGTTCCTGATTATGTACACGTACTTTACGAGGGGAGGATTGTGAAATCGGGCGGCAAAGAGCTGGCGCTGGAGCTGGAAGAAAAGGGGTACGATTGGATTAAACAAAAGGCCTGATGGAGACCGCTAACCCCAACCAGATTACCCGCGACCGGCTGCTGGAATTGTTTCAACAAAACCGGGATGCTCTTTCTGCGAACGACCCTCCTGCGGTAAAAGCCGGTCGGGAGAAGGCGCTTGCCTCGTTTCAGCATCTCGGCTTTCCGGATAAGAGACTGGAGGAATGGCGGCATACCGATCTCACCGAGAGCCTGAACCGTGACTACGATTACCCGTTGCAGGCAACCCCTGTGGAAGATATCCAGAAGGTTTTCCGGTGCAATATTCCGCATCTCGATACCGCGATTCTCGGTCAGTTGAACGGGTGGTTTGTCTCCCGCGACGTTCCCCTGATGGAGCTGGGAAACGGGATGATCTTCGGGAGTCTGGCCGAAGCCATGAAAAAATACCCGCATCTGGTTGAACGGCATCTGGGGAAGTATGCCGATGTGGGGAAGAACAGTTTTGCAGCCCTGAACAGTGCGTTTGCCATCGATGGAACCTTCATCTACATCCCGGATGGAGTAAAGAGTGATAAAGCTGTCCAGCTGGTCAACGTGATCCAGCATCCGGAGAATATTTTTATCCAGTCACGGAACCTGGTCGTACTAGGGAAACACGCGCGGCTTACGCTGGTGCACTGCGATGATTCCTACGACCATCAGCCCTCTTTCTCCAACATTGTCACCGAGATCGTGCTTGATGAAGGGGCTTTCATGGACCATAACAAGCTGCAGAACCTCAATAACAACTCCACCCTGATCAGTTCTACCTGGTTTCATCTGGAACAGCAGGCCCGCCTTGAATCCCATTTCCTGACGCTGAACGGAGGGCTGCTGCGGAATAACATCTATGTGAAGTTTCAGGGGGCCGGCGGAAATGCCAATGTATATGGCCTGTACCTGACGGACCGAAAGCAGCATATTGACAACTTCCTGTTTGTGAATCATGCCGCTCCCGGATGCACCAGTCAGGAACTTTTCAAAGGGATCCTGGATGAGAGCTCCAGCGGGGTGTTCAACGGCCATGTGCTGGTGGAACGCGATGCGGCAAAGACCAATGCTTATCAGAACAACCGGAACCTCCTGCTGACCGATGCGGCGAAGATCAACTCCAAACCGTTCCTGGAAATCTACAACGATGATGTTAAGTGTTCCCACGGATCCACCACCGGACAACTCGACCCAAATGCAATGTTTTACTTACGGCAGCGAGGCATTTCGGAAGACAACGCCCGGATGCTGCTCATGTTTGCATTCGCCGCAGAGGTAGTAAGCAAAATCGCCATTGAGCCGCTGCGGTTCCGGATTGAGGACATGGTCAAGAAACGGTTACAGGGAGAGCTCCAGATCTGCGAGCAATGCGTGCTTCACTGCTCCACTCCCGAGCATCCGGTGGAGTTTAAGATTGATGTGAGTAAGCTATAAGGCGGACGGGCGGACGGCTGTTCGATGATTTTTTCTTTTCGTAATAGATTTTTATTTCCTAGATTTGTTATAGAAATCGGGAAGGTGATCTGGATTAACGGATTGCATCATCCGGATTAAAGAACCATTCTGTAAAGAAACATACAATTACGGTTATTTTTAATAATGAAAGCAAAACCGAATAAACTAAAGTACTTATACCCGCTATACAGACGTTAGCGAGTCGTTAGTTGAAATGGAAAATTTTGATTTTCCCAAATAGTAGGTTATCTTTGTTTTATGATCAATAAAGAAAATATCACCAACATACTAAAAGCTAATAAGTTAGATTTATTAGCTAAATATCATTTAAAATCAATTGGAATCTTTGGCTCCTTTACAAGAGAAGATTTTAGGGAAGATAGTGATATTGATATTCTTATTGATTATGATCAACCCCTTGGAATTGAATTTATCGATTTAGCTGAAGAACTTGAAAAAATTCTTAATCGAAAAGTCGATCTTGTATCCAAAAATGGGGTCAAACCAAAATATCTTGAAGAAATTCAAAAAGATCTCGTTTATGTCTAAACGAACTCCGAGATTATTACTTGAAGACATTCTTGAATCTGCTGAAAGGATTCTTGAATATACGAAAAAGATTTCATTTGAGGAGTTTTCCAAAGACAATAAAACTGTCGATGCTGTAATCCGGAATTTTGAAATTATTGGTGAAGCATCGAATCTTTTACAGGATGAAATAAAAGATAAATATTCGGAAATTGATTGGCACAGAATACGTGGATTCCGTAATCGAATAGTTCATGATTATTTTGGGGTAGATCTTCAAATTGTTTGGAAAATTACTTTCGACCAAATTCCTGGTCTTATTTCCGAGATAACCAAGATTATCCAACATTTCTGACAATTAATTTCCACTTCAACGAGCCGCCAACCGCAACAATGCTTACGCAATGTTGCTTAACAAAGATTCTTCCTTTGCTGCGTTTAGCGACGGGGGGTGGTGTGCCTTGAACATATTCCCATGAACAAGGAATTGAGTGCTGTATAAAAGATGGAAGGCTCTTTGA
Organism: bacterium; assembly: GCA_043806735.1. GTDB lineage: Bacteria > Bacteroidota > Bacteroidia > Bacteroidales > FEN-979 > QYOJ01. The sequence continues at coordinate 30,938 of JAZDGR010000074.1, forward strand.
AAATTGTGTAAGTGTGCGGAGGTCAAGCGAACCGACTGGCCGGCCTTACGAATCAGAAAAGAGAAATGGACTTCCGTAGACGACTGTCAGGAGTAGTTTACAAACCACCTTATGCTGCATCGGGCGGAACTGAGCGAAGCGAACTCATGAATACCCCTAAAAAATAAATGATATTATGAATAAACTCTCTTTGTGGTGAACGATAAGGAAAAGCGAGGGCAAAGACCCTTGCAGGTGAGTATTGTCGAGCTGAATTAATTGAACCAGCTACTGAAGCCTCGTAAGCGGCAATAGAAGATGTCGAAACCGGATAGCTACGCTCGTATCCGGGACAAAGTGTAGCGGACGTACTGATTACTGGTTACATGACATCCGGGGTAAAGCTGGCAGGAAGGCAATACAGGCTTTGTACGGAACAAGGGAAGTCGCTATCGTTCTGCAAACTGAACAAGGAAGCAGACATGGAGGGATGCCATGAGATAGCGGCGGCGGACTAAGTCGTAGTAGTGATGAACCCTCTGTAATGGAGGCGGAGCGAAGGGCTTAGCCTGTTCAGTTTCAAAATAAACGACAACCAGTAATGGGAAGATTGATTATAACGAAACGAAATCACAGCCAATTATCAGGAATGGTATTGGTAACATCCACGATGTTCTTATTACATTTGTGATTGAACAGGAAGAGCCGTATGAAGGGAGACTTTCACGTACGGTTCTGTGGGAACGCAGGGGTGAAACTCCCCTGCGTGACCCGACTGTACAATAAAATCCACAGACCATGAAAAAATATGCCTTTCTGTCCTCCTTAATCCTAATTTTTATTATG
>JAZDGR010000075.1:0-3586 GCA_043806735.1 bacterium
GGATGCCGTCTATGCCCGCCGCGGCTGGACCAAAAACGGCGTCCCGAAGATCGAACACCTGAAAAAACTCGGCATGGACCTGCCGGAGCTCATTGAAGTTGTGGCGCCACTGCAGTAAAAGAATTGCCATGGATTGCCATGATTGCCATGATTGCCATGATTGCACATTATTGCAGAGGATCGGCTCCCCGTTTACTTCGTCCTTCTAACTTCTAACTTGCGTTCGTCCTTCGTACTTCTGACTTCGTACTTCTCAATGGCATTTATCCTCCTTCATAAAGGGATAAGTAAACTCCGTGGGTGGGATCAATGTTTCTTTGATGGTCCGCGGATTGGTCCAGCGTAACAGGTTGAGGTAACTTCCCGATTTGTCATTCGTCCCCGAAGCCCGGGCTCCTCCGAAAGGTTGCTGGCCGACCACCGCCCCTGTTGGTTTATCGTTGAAATAGATGTTGCCTGCTGCATAGCGCAACACGCGGCAGGCTTTGTTCAGCGCACGACGGTCGCGGGAGAAGACCGATCCGGTCAGTCCGTACGGAGAGGTCTTGTCGCACAGCTCAAGTGTCTCCTCAAACTCCTGATCACGGTATACAAAAAGGGTCAGGACCGGTCCGAATATCTCCTCTTCCATCGTCCGGAAATGAGGATCAGTAGCCTGGATCACCGTCGGCTGAATAAAATATCCCTTCGATTTGTCTCCGGTGCCGCCGAAAAGGACTTTGGCATCCGGCGACTTTTTGGCATCTTCAATATACCCCATGATGCTATCGAAAGCGGGTTCGTCGATGACGGCATTCATGAAATGACCAAATTCCCTGACATCTCCCACTGTAATGCGGGAGATCATCTCCCCCATGCGCTGGTGAATTTCCGGCCAAAGCGATTCCGGGATATAGGCCCGGGATGCCGCCGAACATTTTTGCCCCTGATATTCGAACGCTCCCCTGACCAGCGCCACGGCGACTTCCTGCGGATCGGCAGACGCATGCACGGACACAAAATCTTTCCCGCCGGTCTCTCCCACCATCCTCGGATAGGACTTATAATTCCCGATATTCAGCGCCGATTGTTGCCAGATCTGATTAAAGGTACCTGTCGAACCGGTGAAATGGATCCCTGCGAGATCGCGGTGGCTCAAAGCGGCTTTTCCGATCAGACTTCCGGGACCCGGGATGAAATTGATTACGCCATCCGGAAATCCCGCTTCCCGGAAGACCTTCATCAGTATAAAATTCGATAAAACGGAGGTGGAAGAGGGTTTCCAGATCACGGTGTTGCCCATCAGGACCGGAGCCATGTTCAGGTTTGAGGCGATGGCAGTAAAGTTAAAGGGAGTTAGCGTAAAGACAAATCCCTCTAACGGCCGGTACTCAAACCGGTTGATAATTCCTGGCGTTGAATGAGGCTGATCCCGATAGATCTCCGAAACAAAATAGGCATTAAAGCGAAGAAAATCAATGGTTTCGCAAGCCGCATCGATCTCGGCCTGATAGGCATTTTTACCCTGCCCAAGCATGGTGGCGGCATTGATCAACGGACGAAATTCGGTTGCCAGTAATTCAGCAGCCTTTAATGTCACCGACACACGCTCCACCCATGAAACTGACTCCCAATCCCGGTGAGCTTTTAAGGCAGCTTCGATAGCCTGTTTCACTTCAGTCTCGCCAGCCATATGATAAGTCGCTAGCACATGATGGTGGTTGTGCGGCATCACTACATTTCCCGTTTTACCTGTACGGATCTCTTTCCCGCCGATCATCAACGGGATATCCTGGACCTCTTGTGACAACCGGTCTAATTCAGCATTCAACGCTTTCCGTTCACGACATCCGGGTGCATAGTTCAGTGTGTGCTCATTCTGAGGACGTTTAAAATTTACAACTGCATTATTCATAGTTCCAATTCTTGTATAATTATTTGTTGATCCGATAGGCAAAAATACACATATCGAAAATTATTTCCCGGATACAAAGATACTGCTTTATTTAGAATTTTTCTAAATAATGGATATGTCCGGATTGGCCTATCGGTAAAAACTCTTACCTTTGCTTGAAAATTCGGGGACTATGACAAAGTTTGAATCAAAAATCGATACTATCCGGCTCCATTATAAAATCTGGATGGAAGATCCTTCCGGCGTCGGAATTCTGGGCGACGGAAAGTGGCAGATGCTGAAGCTGATAGAGGAGAAAGGCTCGATGAAAGCCGCCTGTGATGCAATGGGCTACACCTACCGGCGTACCTGGGGTAACCTGAAGAAGATCGAAGATTTTTTCGGATTTCCCCTGCTGGAAAAACACCGGGGAGGAGCCGAAGGGGGAAACACCCAGCTCACCGCGGAAGGGAAAAAAATGGTACAAGCTTTTGACCGGTTCCATTCTCAGGTGGATGCTGTCATCAAGGATGGATTCTCCATGTTTATCAATGAATTACGATCCTGACAATTTTTTTCCCATGATGACAATTCCCCTGGAAGAAGCGCTGGAAATCGTGCTCAAAGCAGCTGCCCATCCCGTGACCGAACAGGTTTCCATTCAAAATAGCCTGGGCAGGGTTCTGGCTACAAACCTGACCTCCGACATCGACATGCCTCCTTTCGACAAATCGACCGTCGACGGGTTCGCCTGCCGGATGGCGGATATTATGGCTGTTGGGGCAATTCATGAATTGCCCCAACCATTGATGATCATGGATACCATCCCCGCCGGAAAAATCCCCGAACACCCCATTGGTCCGAGACAGTGTGCCAGGATCATGACCGGCGCAATAGTCCCCGAAGGGGCCGATGCGGTGATCATGGTTGAGGACTCGGAAGAGACGGGGGACAGCCGGGTAATTTTACATCTGAGAGACGGTGTAAGCAACATCCGTCGCTGCGGAGAAGATGTAAAAAAAGGGGAGGTGGTACTTGTTTCCGGAACCCTTCTCAAACCGGCTCACATTGCTGTGCTTGCTTCCATAGGAGCCATAAACATACCTGTATATCGCCGTCCGCGGGTTGCGGTGATCTCCACCGGGGATGAATTGGTGGAACCCAGTCAGATTCCCGGAATAGCCTCCATCCGCGACTCAAACCGGTTCCAGCTCATCTCCCAGATTCAAAAGATGGATGGGGTGCCATTTGACCTGGGAATCTCACGCGACACTGAAAAAGAACTTCGTGAAAAGATCCTGGCTGCAATGGAGAGCCACGAGGTAGTGCTTCTGACAGGAGGGGTATCCATGGGAATGTATGACTACGTCCCTGGGATCCTGAACGAATGTGGAGTAGAGATCCTCTTCAAGAGCATCGCTATTCAGCCCGGCCGGCCGACTCTATTCGGCCGCAAGGGAAAGAACTATGTATTCGGGCTACCCGGGAATCCGGTTTCGTCATTTGTGTTGTTCGAACTTCTGGTAAAGCCCTTCCTGTACAAACTCACAGGCCATGATTTTATCGCACCGCAGGTCCGCCTGCCGATGGGAACAACTTACTCACGGAAGAAATCGGCGCGCCGATCCATCATACCCATATCCATCCGCAACGGAGAGATTTTCCCGGTGGACTACCACGGTTCTGCCCATATCAACGCATATATTTCCGCCG
>JAZDGR010000076.1:0-3530 GCA_043806735.1 bacterium
GTAAGTGAGCTCGTCAACTTCGGAACGGTCAATTTTGTATTTCCGGGCGGCTACGCCGGCGGTAGCAATCATTGCACCACCTGTAGCCGGATCAAAACCGAAATTATCCCAGACATCAACCAGGGCTTCGGTTCTCCGGTAGGAGCGGCGTTCAGGAAAAACACCTACCGGCGAATCACTTGTCCTGTCAAAGGTCAGTACTCCGACGATATCGTATGATCCTGAATTTACTTCAGAGCCTGCCAGTATTACCGAAGTAAGTCCGGTAGCACATGCCTGTTCCATATGAAACCCCGGGATCCTGTGACCCAAACAGCTTGCAATTAGTGGAGCATTCCAGAATTTCCAGTGATAAGGGATTGTTGACCCTATAATAAGATATTCTAATTTGTGCCTGGGAACTTTTCTTTTTCCCAATATGCTTGCCATGGCTTCCCCTGCAAACTGACCTATGTTTACCTCGGATAATGCTGAGGTCTGCCATGCCGGGAAATAGCTGCTGCCCCATGTGCCGTATGGAATTCGTGCTTTGGGAAACATGGATTCAACTTCTTTCATTTAACCCTCCTTGTTAGTTTATTTTTATTTAAAAGCACACAGCCATAAGCAGCCAAAAATTGTGAATGCGCGGGGCTGTCAGAATCGGGATATTTCTTTTTGAAAAGGTCAACGATGGTCGGATGCATCGCAGGTAATCCACCGGTGATTACCAGATGGTCCTCAACCAGGGCCAATTCCACGGATCTCAAAATAATTGAGTTGTAGATGCCTATGACGATATTCGGAAGAGTTGCCCCGTTCTTGATCATGCCAATGATTTCCGAAATGGCAAACACGGTGCAGAAGCTGTTGATCCTCACCTCCTCGGTGGCCTCCTTTGCAAAGTCCGTAAATTCCGCGGGGGTCACATCCAGCCTGAAAGCGATCTCCTCCAGGAAGGAGCCGGTGCCGGCTGCACATTTCCTGTTCATCTTGAATTTATCTACCTGGCCGAGCGCATTCACCTGAATAAACTTGGTATCCTGCCCGCCGATGTCGATGATGGAACAGGAGCGCTTATAGATCTCGTAGACTGCCTTGGAAAGTGCGATCAGTTCCGAATTGGAAATAAAAGGGACCTGGATCTGTTCCCGGCCGTAACCACAAGTATAAGCGGGATATTCTATCTCATAGGTTTCGGCGAAATGGGAAATGATCTTCTCCGAGGCATTGTTGAAGTTGTATCCGGTTTTCACGCAGTGAAACGCAATCATCCGGTTGTGTTCATCAACCAAAACTCCTTTTGTATAGGAAGACCCGAGATCGATACCCAAACGATACATGTTAAGTGAATAGTGAATAGTGAATAGTGAAAAATTAAAAGTTTATTGTGGTGAATGATTAATCTGACCGGATAATTGATCGATGAATGTTTCGATGGCAATGATACTTTGTTCCTCGCTGTAGCAGCGTGGATCGTTGAGGTCGCCATTGATTTCAAGGTACGGGATGCCGGTCCGTTTGAACAGGCGGTTCTGCAACCCAAAACGGTTATTGGAATTCCGTGCGCACGTCTTGGATTCATGGTAGATGATCCCGTGAACAGTAAATTCCTGAAGCAACCGTTCCAGGACATTTTCTTTCACTGTTTCTGACCGCACAATAAAGAGTTTGCTGTAGGCCAGGGCGGAAGATTCAAACGGGTCAGCAGGATCGAGGTCATCAAATACCCAGCTGTTGCAATAGGTTGAAGCGACAATACAGGCATCTTGCCGGGCGAATAATTTGGCCAGACTGCTCAATCTGTACCAGATCGGCATGCCCTCCCAGTAGATTCTGAACCGCTCCGCAGGAACCGCGCTGATGTTCGTTTTAATCCGTTCTTCCAGCTCTGCCAGGAGGATTTTGTAATAGTCGATTGCATACCTGGTTCCCCGCATGACGACGATGGGACCCATGTGAATGGCGGCATCGAAGAAATTGATGGGGGAAGGGATGTGCCTGGCCTTTTGCAGCACCTCTTTCCAGAGTACGCAGCCATCATGGGATAACCAGACGGTTTCCCTGAAACTGTCCATGTCGAACTTTCGCGCGGCTGCTTTTTCAAGGTCAGGAATGATGCGATGGTATTGGCCCGACACGCTTTTAATGATCTCCGGGTTTAGGTCTCGGATGCATAACGGAGTATGAATTCCCACAATGGGTACCTTGAAATGCCTGGCATAAAAGCTGAACCAGTCTTCCACCTCCTTACACTGGTTTGTATTAAAGACCAGGATGTCAGGACTGGGAACCGAAACGAAACCACTCTTCTGGAGCGGGGTTTCATTTTGCAGGAAGGCGCCGATATCGCTGGTAAGGTAGGAACAGATATCAGGGGAATAACCATGGGCGACTGCCGTCGGGATGTACTTGTCTGCATTCTTACCGGCACCTAACATGGCCCCATGGTTTTCGGGAAAGTAAACTTCGAATCCCATCGAATACAACAATTCGGCCGGCCCAACGCTGGTACACCAGGCGATCTTCCGGCTCCGCGTTTCAGCAGCTTCCCTGAGCCTTGCAAAATACTCATCCATGGTCCTGCGAAGGTCATTGGCCGATCGCAGCTTTACCAATTCGGTTTTGTCCCGGATTCCTTGTTCACTCATGGTTTGTTCTCATTGGTTGTTCCAAACAGGTTTTCTCTTCTCGAGAAAAGCATTGATCCCTTCATTGGCATCATGGGTTTCCATTAGTTCCTTCACATAGATATCAGCAAAGTAAGGAAGGTGTTTCAGCATGAAGAAATCAAAGGAGGCTCTGGCTGCCCGGGTGGCATACCGCAGGGATACAGCGCTCTTCCCGAGGATATTTTTCCGGATCCATTCATCGGTGGCAGCATCCATGGCAGCCTTGTCTTCAAACACCTCATTGACAAGTCCTATGGATTTTGCTTCATCCGCGGAAATAATTTTTCCCGTGATCAGCAATTCTTCCGCCCTGGCATTTCCGATCTTCAGGGGCAGCATCACGGAGGCCGGAGGTGCAAACACCCCCAGGATGATCTCGGGCTGGCCGATCTTTGCACTCCTGTCGGCAAAAATAAAATTACAGGCAAGCGGCAGTTCAAACCCGCCTCCGAGGCATTGACCTGATAACTTTGCCAGAGTGGGAATGTGTAGGTCAATGAGGGTGAAGAACATCCGATGAAACGCCTCCAGCATCCCGGCGGCCTTCTCTTTCGTATGTTCGGCCACGCTGGCGCCATAAGAAAAGTTATTGCCTCCTCCTTCGAAGGTTACCAGTTTGATATCCTTTTTGTTTTTAAGGGAAACCAGGAACTCCGTGAGTTCGCTCATCATAATGCCATCCAGGATATTGGCTTTCCCGTCATCCAGGATCACCCGGGCAACGGAATTTTCGAACAGATATTCGACCTTGATTTTTTCCATAATTGTTCTTGTTACCTGAGAGACTATCTCATTTTTATTCTTTTTGGTCACCCTCTCAGGGGTGAGGTTTACTTCTGGAATTGAGGAGAAATTGCACGGATGAGTTCGTCGTTCCAT
>JAZDGR010000077.1:0-2399 GCA_043806735.1 bacterium
CATGAAACGGCGAAAGGAACTCGATTATGCACGCTTCTCTTACATGGCAGAGAACCAGGGAAATCTGTTCCAACTGGTCACCGGGATGCAGGAGATCAAACTCAACAACTGCGAACGGGAAAAACGCTGGGACTGGGAACGGATCCAGACAAAGCTTTTTGGCGTAAGTCTCCGGAGTCTGTCACTCACGCAGTACCAGAACATAGGCGCTCTCTTTTTTATCCGGACGAAAGATATCATCATCATCTTTTTATCGGCCTCCCTGGTGCTCAAAGGAGAACTCACCCTTGGGATGATGCTGGCTATACAGTATATCCTCGGTCAGCTGAACAACCCCGTGGAACAGATGGTCAATTTTACCCGGGAAGCCCAGGACGCCAGCATCAGCATGGCCCGCTTGGATGAAGTCGGTACCCTAAAAGAGGAAGAAAGCCCCGGGGATACCCTGCTGCATCAGTTGCCTGCGGGGCAATCCATCCACGTGAAAAACCTCTCGTTTCAGTACGAAGGTCCGCATTCCCCGCTGGTACTTGAAGATCTGACCCTGACCATCCCGGCCAAACAAATTACAGCGATCGTAGGTCCGAGCGGAAGCGGGAAAACTCTTCTGGTCAAGCTTCTGCTGGGTTTTTATCCGCCGGTACGGGGCGGGGTGTTCATTGGGGAAACGAACCTTCAGGTAATCTCTCCTGGATTTTGGAGGGAACTCTGCGGATCGGTCATGCAGGAAGGGTATATCTTTTCCGATTCCATCGCAAACAACATTGCGCTGAGCCGCGAACAGATGAACGATGAGAAATTGGCCCGGGCAATCCGGATCGCCAACCTCACCGAATTCATCGACACCCTCCCAATGGGTTTACTGACCAAAATTGGCCAGGAAGGTCATGGCATCAGCGAGGGACAAAAGCAGCGGATCCTGATCGCCCGGGCAGTTTATAAAGATCCTGAGTTTATCTTTTTCGACGAAGCGACCAACTCCCTGGATGCCAATAATGAACGGGTCATCATCGACAACCTCAGTGAATTTTTTGCCGGGAAAACGGTGGTGATGGTTGCCCACCGCCTCAGCACCGTGAAAAATGCGGGTCAGATTGTCGTGTTGGATAAAGGACGCATCGCGGAACAGGGCTCCCACCAGGAACTGGTGAGCCGTAAAGGAGCCTATTATGAATTGGTTAAAAACCAGCTTGAACTGGGATACTGAGATGAAAAGAAACGATCCGGAAAACGAAAAGTACTGTCGGGAAGTCGAGGAAATCCTTCAAAAAAGGCCGGCTCTGCTGGTACGCAAAGGGATTTTCTTCCTGGCCATTCTGTTTGTGGGATTGCTGGTTGTTTCCCATTTTATCAGGTACCCCGAACGGTTAGCCGCCTCCGTCACCTTTGAAGCAGATACTCTGGCGGGAGATTCTGAGCAGATGACGGGGAAGATCGTCCTTACGGCAGCGGCTGCCTCCATTGTCCGGCCGAAACAGCCGGTTACCATTTATCTGAACTCCCCGGATTCAGGTTCAATCCGCACCATAGACGGCGCGATCGGCGTCTCCCGACCGATGGGTGCAGGAGATTATTTTATTGTAACTGTAATCCGCCTTTCGGGACCAGTGCTTCCGGGAGAAGAAGGGAAAGCATCCATACTGACAGGCGAATCCAGCCTGCTTTCTAAAATCTTAAATCCGGTAATTTCGGTTTTCCGGTCTGCCAACCGGGCGGAGGAATAGCAATATGATAAAAATCACAGAATTAACAAAGGTTTTTCAGGCGGAGGATGTGCAAACCATGGCACTCAACAAGGTCAATTTTGACGTGGAGGAGAAAGAATTTGTAACCATCATGGGTCCTTCCGGCTGCGGGAAATCGACCCTGCTGAACCTGCTTGGCATGCTTGACACCCCTACCAGCGGCCACTATGAGTTTCTCGGGCAACAGGTGTTTGATCTCCCTGAAAAAGAGCGCACCCGGATGCGGAAAAAGCACATCGGGTTTGTGTTTCAGAATTTCAATCTGATCGACGAACTCACGATCTTCGAAAATGTAGAACTTCCCCTGATCTATCTCCGCGTTCCGGCTACAGAACGGAAACGAAAAGTACTGGACGTCCTTGAAAATCTTGAACTAGCACACCGTAAAAAATATTTTCCCATGCAGCTATCCGGAGGCCAGCAACAGCGGGTCGCCGTTGCGCGCGCCCTCGTAGTCAACCCCGCTCTCCTGCTGGCCGACGAGCCCACGGGAAACCTGGATTCCCTGCATGGAGAAGAGGTGATGAATCTCTTTATCAAGTTGAATGATGGAGGAACCACCATCGTGATGGTAACGCATTCAGCCCGCGATGCGGAATACAGTACCCGGATCGTGAATCTGTTTGACGGGCAGATTGTTTCGGAGCGGTATTA
>JAZDGR010000078.1:0-2435 GCA_043806735.1 bacterium
CTCTGTCATGGATCACTTTTGCCTGAAGAAGATCTCCATGGGAACACCGGTGAAGGGAAACTTCTCACGGAGCTGGTTCTCAAGAAAACGTTGATACGACTCTTTTACGTATTGCGGATGGTTGCAAAAAAAGATAAAAACAGGATATTTTTTTTGCAATTGCGTGATATATTTGATTTTGATCATCTTGTCCTTGACCTTGGGGGGAGGTGTTTGTTCTATGATGGGCAACATTACATCATTCAGTTCCCGTGTTGGAATTTTCAATGATCTCCGTTCGTAGACTTCAATAGCTGTTTCCACTGCTTTGAATACCCGTTGCTTCCTGATAACCGAAGTAAAAACAATAGGCACATTGCGGAAGGGGGCAATGCGCTCCCGGATATGGGTTTCAAATTCCTTATGTGTGTTGGTTACTTTTTCGATCAGATCCCACTTGTTGACCAGAATGACTACCCCTTTGTGATTTTTTGCAATCAGGGAGAAAATGTTCAGATCCTGGGCTTCAAATCCTCGTTCCGCATCGACCATCAGGATGCAAACGTCACTGTTTTCTATAGACCGGATAGCCCGCATCACCGAATAGAATTCAATATCTTCTTTGACCTTTTCTTTTTTCCGGATCCCGGCTGTATCGATCAGGAGAAATTCCATCCCGTACGCTTTATAATGCGCATCGATGGAGTCGCGGGTGGTCCCGGGAAGCGGTGTCACAATCGCCCGTTCGTTTCCCAGCAGCAGATTGACCAGGGAGGATTTCCCTGCATTTGGCCGTCCCACGATGGCAATGCGGGGAATGGCATCTGGTTCGGTCGGGACATGTTGTGTGGACGGGGCATGCCCTGTCCGTACGATTAATGCCTGCACCACCGCATCCAGCAATTCCCCGGTTCCGCTGCCGGTGATGGCCGAGATGCCGTAAAGTTCGCCTAATCCCAAACGATAAAATTCGGTTACCTCATGAACCTGATGATGGCTGTCGACTTTGTTCACGACCACGAACACAGGTTTTTTCGATTTCCGCAGGAACGTCGCCAGATCTTCATCCATGCCAGTAAGACCTTCCCTGACATCGACCATGAACAGGATACAGTCTGCCTCCTCAATAGCCACCCGGACCTGTTTTTTGATCTCTTTCTCAAACACATCTCCCGAGTCATCCACGTAGCCCCCGGTGTCGATTACCGAAAAATCAAGTCCATTCCAATCCGATTTCCCGTAATGCCTATCCCGGGTCACCCCGCTGATGGGATCTACGATCGCGTCTCTCCCACCGATCAGGCGGTTAAAAAGCGTGGATTTTCCGACATTCGGCCGGCCGACGATAGCAACGATTGGCATAAAAAGAAACTATTCCGGTTCGTTATCAGGAAGATACCCAAATCGCTTCAAGAGGGTTTCATTTTCTCTCCAGTTCTTTTCTACCTTGACGGTCAGCCCAAGGAAAATATGTTTCTCCAGAAACGCTTCAATATCTTTTCGGGCTTCCATACCCAGTTTTTTGATGGCGTTCCCTTGCTTGCCCAGAAGGATTGCTTTCTGGGATTCGCGTGAGACGAAGACAGTGGCTTCAATGCGGATGAGCCGTTCTTCCTCTTTGAAGGTGTTCACAGCTACCTCGCACGAATAGGGGATCTCCTCTCCATAGAGCAGGAAGATCTTTTCCCGGATCATTTCGGCCACGAAAAAACGTTCCGACTTGTCCGAGAGTTCGTCTTTGGAGAAGTACCCGGGATGTTCGGGGAGTTTTTCCAGGATCAGGTCCAGCAGTTTTCCCAGATTGAACTTTAGGAGGGCAGAAACAGGGATGACCTCTCCGGAGGGGAACTGACGTTGCCATTTATCTAAGGCCAGTTTGACTGTGGTCTCCGAGGAGAGGTCCACCTTATTAATCACTATAATCAGGGGAGTATTGCTTTCGCGCAACTTTTTCAGGATCTCTTCATGATCGAACGGGGTGTCAATTTCAGTGACAAGCATGATCACATCACCATCGGAAAGGGAAGCCATTACCGCCGCCATCATGGATTTGTGCAACAGGTAATGGGGTTTGATAATCCCCGGGGTGTCGGAGTAAACGATCTGGAAATCGTCTCCGCTGAGGATTCCCATGACCCGGTGCCGGGTGGTTTGAGCTTTCGGCGTGATGATGGATAACCGTTCTCCCACCAGCGCATTCATCAGGGTGGATTTTCCCACGTTGGGGTACCCGATGATGGAAACAAATCCAGCTTTATGCGACATAGTTCTTCTTGAATTTGCAGTGTTGGCGAATAAATCTTATATTTGCATCTCTTTTCAGAAAACAAAAGTAGGTAAAAATACATTGCGGGGTGGAGCAGAGGTAGCTCGTTGGGCTCATAACCCAAAGGTCATAGGTTCGAATCCTGTCCCCGCTACAAAGGCAAGTGCGAAGTGTGAAGTGCCAAGTCCGA
>JAZDGR010000079.1:0-20430 GCA_043806735.1 bacterium
GATCTCCCCTGGTAAGAGCATTTTCCTTCCTCCGATTCCTGCGGCATCTACATAATTACCCTTTTGATATTCTTCGGGCTTTGCAAGGCTGTGGTTACTTACCCGGATAATCATGCCTCATATACCCTCCCCTGCAACCTGGCTCCTTCGCTAAAAATGTCCACAGGACATTTTCTTAACGCTCGGCCCTTGTTCGTCAGTACCGGATTTTGCAGTCTCGCTTCCTTCAGTGCATACCTTGCGGTACACCACCTTGCGACTTGCTAATACTTTCCCGAGCCATCGGGACGTATAAGGGACTTCCACCCTCTGGAAAAATAACACACTTGTTGATATGCTTACCATAAAACATTTGTATTTTTGATCTTTTTATAGAGCTTACAACAAGTGTGCGCTGCATGCTCATGCAGGGCACACACAAGCCAGCAGCCAAGCCAGGCGGGTTATGATTCAAAGCAAGCGTAAATGAGATTCAATAATGAAGAAAAGAATACCGACAAATAACCAAGCAATATCCGCCCGGCGGCTGCTGGCGGAGCGTTATGCCTCAAAAATATAAGCCATTTTGCCAAGCATCCAAGTTTTTCGTATATTTGATCAAACTTTTTACTTATGATACGCTACACTGACAGAATAATAATAAACCCAAACATTAGGTTTGGTAGGCCTTGCGTTAAAGGAACCCGTATTGCAGTTTATGACGTCCTTAGCTGGCTAGCATCAGGAATGAGCAATGAACAAATTGTCAAAGACTACCCCGAGTTAAAAGAAGAAGACATTAAAGCTTGTCTTGCTTTTGCAGCCGATAAAGAACATAAACTTCGTGTGGCCTAATGAAACTCCTGTTTGATCAAAACATCTCTTTCAGAGCGGTTAAGGAAATAAAAGAAATTTTTCCCGATGCAAAGCAAGTCCGTGAGCTACATCTCGAGAATGCCACAAATCGTCATATCTGGAAATATGCTAAAAAGGAAGGCTATACAATTGTAACCTTCGATTCTGATTTTTTCGATCTTACCCTCCTATTAGGAATCCCACCAAAAGTAATCTGGCTACGATTTGGAAATACATCAACGGATAATTTGATAAGAATTTTACAAGAGAATCAAAGTCTTATCCGTGAATTCATTGAGAATCCAGATTATAGCGAAGTTGGTTTCCTGGAGTTAAGTAAAGATATTTTCGAGGCATAACAAGCCACTATGCGATCAGGCGAGGGTTATTGGTAAATATGCTGAATATAAGTAATTTACGAGAAGTGAAAAGCAAATAGAATACCAGTTCAATCCCGCCCGTCGCATAGCGGCGGGGCGTCAGACTGTCTAAAAACCTCCCCTTAGATGATCATCTGGCTTATATTGAGAACAAACTCCACGAGTACCTTGATGCCCTTGATGTGGCTGATACCGCTCAGGAACAGATATCCACTACCGATCCCGACAGCCGGAAACTGGCAGTCCGTCAAAATATTCTTGAGGTTTGTTACAATATCCAGGCCTCGGTTGACGACAAACACAACCTGCCCATTGATTTCAAAACCACCAACAACAATGACACCCATGCCCTTGCCAACATGGTTACCCGCGTAAAAGTTATTCTCGGAAATATTGAATTTGTTGAACTTGCAGACAAAGGATATCATACTGGTGAAGAGATCCGTAAATGCCATGAGGCTGGCATTGAAACCCTGGTCGCCATCCCCAAGACTCCGGTTTCAAGCCAGGCGCCCGATCCTGCTTACAACCAGGATCAATTCCAGTACGATAAGGAGCATGACTATTACCTGTGTACGAAATCAGAAAAAGGCCGGGTGATCGAACGCAATGAAACCATTGAGGCTACACAGAGAAACAAACAGGCCATCGAAAACAACAAGGAACTCTATAAACGACGACAAGAGATTGTGGAGCATCCCTTTGGAACAATAAAAAGGCAATAGGGATTCGATTACACTTTAATGAAAGGGAAAAAGAAAGTAGATGGGGAGGTCGGTTTGATCTTTATTGCCTACCTGTTCACAAGATTGATGAACATCATGGGACTGAAAGGGCTTATGGAGGCTATAGCCGGCCTTTTTTCGCTTTGTACAAGGCCAAAACCGGTTCTAAAATGCCTTTTAATCGATTTTCAAGGGTTTCTACGAAATATTTTAGACATAAACCTATTTTTTCGATATTCCGTAATTAGTTTGTAAATTTACCTGACGTTAGTCCGAAACCACAGGTTTTGAGACAGACTGGCGTTAGCCACAATTGGTAAAATTGAAAAAGGAATATGGACAAAATTGTTGAAAAATATCGTCATTTTAGACAAGTAGGTCTTGGATTAAACACTAAAATGATGAATTGCAAAGAAATGAAGATAGATATTCGAAGTGCTGGAAAGAAACTAAAGTTATTAGAAAAAAACACATTTATCCTTGATGATGAGCAGGATTTAGATATCGTCATGGATTTTGCATTATTTGAATTACTTATCAATAATAAAAATTTTATCGAAAGATATTATCAACTTGGCTTTCCGGAGTCAGTTGAAGAAAATATCTTACTTGAAGGTAAATTGAATGCTTTCACATCTTTATTTGAGGTAGTAGGATTTGATAAAGAAAATTGTTTAATAAAAGTAATCGACGTTCTTGATTCAGATAAAAACTATTCATTAATTGATATTGGATTTTCTCAAACTGGTTGGATCGGTTTATTGTTTTTTACACGTATAATTCCATTACCGGACTTTAATATAACAGGCGGAGTCTCTTTTGGATTTAGAAGAGAAACAAAGGAAAAACTATTAACTGGATTTCGATTTCTACAGTTTAAATCCAATAATAAAATTAAGTCAATTGATAAATATTTATATTTTTTTAATCAACATAGAATTTTTGGTGAACCTTTTCATAAGATCGAAATGACCTAAATTTACCAAATGTGGCTAACAGGCCGGCAGACTGTCTAAAAACTCAAAAAGGTTGTTTTTGAGTTACTTTCTTCCAAAAACCATATCATATCATTTTCCACTGAATATTTGTACATTTACTCCTTAATCTCAAAACGGCGAGGAAGTTATTAGACGGACTGGCGTTAGGCGAAATTTTGGAAATGGAGAAGGGTTATGACTAAGTATTCAAAAAGCGATATTCAAGAAAGATGGGTTTCAGAAAAAAAAGAATGGAAAAGCATAGAAGATTATCTTCTTTTCCTTAAACAGAAGAAGGCATACCAATTCAGTAGCGAGTATTGCCAAGATAAGTATGTTTTGGATTATGGATGTGGAAGTGGTTATGGTACAGCCCGCTTATCTAACTATGCCAAGAAAGTTATCGGCGTAGATATTAGCGAAGAAGTCATTGAGTATTGTACTAGAACATATAGGTTGCCCAACTTGTCATTTCAAAAGATATATCCTAATTACTCTCTCCCATTTGAGGATAAGCTTTTTGATGTCATTGTATCTTTTCAGGTAATAGAGCATCTACCTAATGTTCAAAGATATCTTTTTGAGCTAAAGAGAGTTCTTAAAGACAGAGGAACATTATTTATCACGACTCCCAATAGGGTGCATCGACTTTTACCTTTCCAAAAACCTTGGAATCCTGAGCATATAAGAGAATATAGCTTGAGGCGTCTTAATAAGGAGCTAACGCCTGTCTTCAAAAAAGTTAAAATCATGGGAGTTTATGGAACTGACGAAATCAATGCGATTGAGTGCAAAAGGGTAAGGCAGACTCCATTTAAAGCTTGGGTATACCAGCCCGGAAAGAGGGCGCTGAGAGTCGTTTTGCCAACCTCTGTTGTTTCATTTCTTAGAAGTTTAAAACGAAAAGCATTTTCAAGAAGCAAAATCGTTCCCGGCTCAACTGTAGGGGTTGATTTACTTAGTAAATACAGCCTTGATGATTTCACTGTTGAAGATAGCGTAGACAAGTGTTTAGATTTCCTTGCGATTTGTTATTAAGGAATAGTAACTCCAGAGTAAGGAGATACATAAAGCATTCCAAAACGTCGCCTAATAACTTATCGCTTCTTTTCTCTTTATTTCCGGGCGTTTTCACTATTTTAATGTATGGATTACATACAAGGAAAACCCCGATCATAATACCATCGCCAATTTCAGGAGAGACAACCCCAAAGCCATCAAGTTGGTTTTTCGTAAGATGGTCATCCTGTGCAAGCGCCTTGACCTGATCGGAGGGAAAGTGATCGCTACAGACGGAACCAAGCTCAGGGCACAAAACTCCAAGAAGAACAATTACAACCAGAAGAAGATTGATGATCACCTGGCCTATATCGAGAACAAACTCCATGAATACCTCGATGCTCTTGATGTAGCTGATACTGCTGAAACTATGGAAGTGGATACTGATATTGACAAGGAGTAGATTTGGGAGGAATATCAGCAACTTTTTCACAAAAAAGTAATTTATATCGAATTTGCCTAAATAGTTTGTAATTTTACCATATAGTGAAAATGTCCGTGAGGTTTTTAGACGGACTGACGTTGTGCGTAATGCAATTTTACAAAATAGACACCTATTCAACCTAAGATCATGAGCTTTTCAAAATTAATGTTTGGACTATTTATGCTTTGGACTATTTCTGGTTGCAGGAATAAAGAGCAGTCTATTGATAGCAAATTTAATGGTATGTGGAGACTTGATAAAATTGAATCAATTGACAAAGAATCTGGCAATTGGACTTATGACTCCACTTTTACTGGGTGGAATGGATTTATTCTATATGACGGACACGCACATATGGGTGTTCATATTACGCCAAAAGGATACAAAGATTTTGACGCGAATAAAAACATTGACAGTTTAAATAATGAGGGTTTGAAAGAATTAGTGAAATTCTATCAATCTAACTGGGTGTACTTTGCTAACTATAAAATTACCAATAGAACAATTGAGCATAAGCGACTTTCTGCAACAAATCCCAAGGACTGGGAGTCAGTATTAACACGTGATTTTGAATTTAGGAAGGACACCTTAATATTGACTGCCTACGAAAATATTGGTGGAAAAAAGTCAAGACTATGGTGGGTTAAGTTATGATACTGAAGTATTTGATTTTCACGTATCTTTGCTGGTTTAATTAATGATAAGGAATATAAATGAAGGATTTGCATGGTGGGCATACCAAATGCCTTCTTGTACAAACAAAATTTTCAGGATTTAGTTTCTGGAATTACCAGGAAGTTTGTGACATGGTTGGGGCAAAATACCCGGCTTCCTCTCTTGGATTGCTGACAGTGGCTGCACTCCTTCCTCAGCATTGGATATTCAGGTTAATTGACGAGAACGTTGAACCTTTGCTGGATGACCATTTGAAATGGGCTGATATTGTCTGTACAGGGGGAATGCTTCCTCAACAGAAAAGCATGCTCGATTTCATCCGGCGGGCGCATGATCTTGATCGCATTGTTGTGGTTGGCGGTCCCGATCCGACTTCACAGCCAACTGTTTACCATGAGGCCGACTTTTTAGTCCTGGGCGAAGGAGAGGTTTCCATTCCCATGTTCTTAAACGATTTGCTGAAGGGGGCAAAAAGCGGGAGATATTTTTCTGAGGAAAAAGCCAATATGCTGGAAGCTGTCGTACCCAGATATGACCTGATCCAATTCCGGAATTATATTATGATCGGACTTCAATTTATCAGGGGGTGTCCCTTTAATTGCGAATTCTGCGATATCATTGAGCTATATGGCCGAATACCCAGGTTTAAGTCGGCCGAACAGGTGATCAAAGAACTGCAATCCCTTTACGATTTAGGTTACCGTGGACATATTGACATAGTTGATGATAACTTCATTGGGAATAAAAAGAAGGCTAAAGACCTCTTGCGTGAATTAAAAACATGGACTCAAAACCACGGGTATCCGTTTTATTTTTCTACCGAAACCTCTATTGACCTGGCTGATGATGATGAATTGCTTCAGTTAATGAAAGATGTCGATTTCCGGTATGTGTTTCTTGGTATCGAAACACCTGAAAATGATACGCTGAAACTGATCCAGAAAACCCAGAATGTAAACAAACCAATCGAAGATGCTGTCAGGGAACTATTATCGTATGGCATCGTTAGTAATGGAGGATATATTATTGGTTTCGACAGCGAAAGCAGACAGATTGCCGATAATATGATTGATTCCATCCAGAAATCGGGAATCTGCATAGCAATGATCGGCCTGCTTTACGCACTGCCAAATACTCAATTAACCCGCCGTCTTGAATCTGAAGGCAGGTTGTTTCCACAGGCATCCCGATCAGTTGGTGAAAGCGATATTGACCAATCTACGAGTGGTTTGAACTTTATTACACTGATTTCACGTACCGAGGTCCTTAAGAATTTTATTCGGGTTATCAATGCCATTTATGAACCTTCGAATTATTATAAGCGGGTTGTTTTTACTGGCTTGAATATCAGACCCCATAATAAATATACTCCAAATTTCAGGACATGGCTTATTTATATGCGTTCATTCCTTAGGGTTTGTAGGAAGGCAGGTTTTAACGCAGGTACCGGGTTTTATTATTGGAAGATGTTTTTTACTGTACTCTTCAGAAACCCAAAAGGAATTGAAGCGGCAGTGAACTTGGCAGCCATGTTCATTCACTTCCGGAAACAGAAAGAGTATGGTGTTTCACAAATGAAACAAACGATTGATGAACTGGAAAAAACCGGTGAAGAAGCTTACTACGCAAGGATGATGGGAACTAATCAGAGTGACCACGCAATACGGAAAATAACCGTAAATTTGCATCCTGAAAAGACCTGATAATCAACCCATGAACACTCCGGATAAAAAGCTCGTCAATTATTACGGGCAGGAGCCGGGTCAGCCAGTTTCGCAGCAGGAGAAAAAACCGAACCCCACTCCGCGGGTACAGGCTGCGAGGGAGCTTTATTTCGAAGCAAAATCGTCGGCTTCCATGGAGTTTCCTTACTGGTACACGCGCCGTTGGGAAGAACTGGAAGGAGAGATTCCGATCATCCGCCGGGCAGAAGCGCTGCAAGCGGGTTTTTCGCACCTCACCCCGGTAATCTTCCCTGGCGAACTGCTGGCCATGGGGAAAGCCGCCTATCTGCGGGGGTCATTCCCGATGCCCTGGTTGTCGGAAGCGTTCTTTATGGCATCCGAAGACAAATTCTACCAGGAAGCACTGCACTCGGGGAAACTGACGGCCGATACCTTTACCACCATGGGCAAAGGGGGTGGGAACGTCACCCAGAGTGCCGGTAAGGTGCTATCCATTGCCGGGAAATTCGGGCTGCGGGTGGAAGAACTGCCGGTGATGCTGGAGGTGGCTAAAAAATGGAAAGACAAGTCGGTGGATGATGTGGGCCACAAGTACGAGCAACTGGTTCCCGGGTACAAAGAGAAAGAGGCGATCATGCGTTCGGTCATCTGCATGTTCGATTCGGGATATACCCTGCCGCAGGGCCGTGAAGTGATGAACTATTATTATCCGCTGCAATACGGGATCGAAGGGATCAAAGCCATTTGCGAAGAGGGGATTGCCGAAGTAGCCGGCTATCCCGAAATGGACCGGCTCTATTTTTTCCAGGCGGTAAAGATCATGCTGGAAGGAATTCAGGCTTGGATCCGTAATTATGCCGAAGAGGCCAGGTTCCTGGCCAGCCTGGAGAAAGAGGACAGACAACGCACAGAGTATGCCGATATGGCGGAACGGCTCGACTGGATTGCAGACCGCCCGCCGCGCAATTTTCACGACGCGTTGCAGGTCGTGTGGACCTTCCACGTTGCCGTGCTGAATGAAGATGCGATCTCCGGTCTTTCGCCCGGACGTGTCGGACAAGTCCTGTTTCCCTGGTGGCAGCGTGACATCCGGTCGGTAGCGCTGGATCGCGAGCGCACGATCGAGCTCCTGGAATGCATGCGGATGAAGTTCACCGAGATTGACTGCTTTGCCTCCATGGGGGTTGTGGGGGGCGTATTGTCGGGCAATACGTTCAACAACCTTTGTTTGGGCGGACTGAACCGGGAGGGGAACTCCGCCGCGAACGAGCTGGAAATGCTGATTCTGGAAGCCGGCATCCGGTGCGATACGCCTCAACCGACCCTTTCGCTTTTATATGACGAGAAGCTTCCCGAAGAGTTCCTGCTGAAGGGGGTGGAGTGCACCAAGATCGGCACAGGTTACCCCGCCTGGGTCAGCAACCAGGTGGCCATGGAGTTCCTGCTGAAAAACTACCGCCACGAAGGGATGGAACTGGAAGAGGCCCGTGCGTGGGCCATCGGGGGGTGCCTGGAAACTTCCCCCGGCAGCTGGATGTCGCTGATCCTCGACGGGGAGACCAATTGGATACCGGGCGGTTCGGCTCCGGCCACCAGCGTGGGTGTTCACTTCCTGTCGCTCCCCAAGATCCTGGAAGTCACTTTGTTTGACGGGATGGATATGCGTACCGGCGAACGGATCTTCCCATCGCATGGTTCTTCCCTGAAAACATATGAAGAGATCTGGGAGGCGTTCAAGGGCTATTTCAGCCGGGCTGTCGACGTTCTCACCCTCACCAACAACATCCAGCACGACGCCTGGAGGAAAATCGCCCCCTCGCTGGTCAACTCGATGCTGAAGCCCGATTGCCTGGTACAGGGTAAAGATATCGGCCAGATGGGGAGCCGTTACAATACCACTTTCAACGTGGAGACAACGGGAACAGCCAACCTGGTGAACTCCCTGACTTCCATCCGGAAGAATGTGTTCGATGAACAACGCTTTACCCTGGATGACTACCGGAATGCCATCCTGGCGAACTTCGGCTACCATACGGCGCAGGAGACCGGTTCGTTTTCGCTGGTAGACCAGGTTCCGAACAACCAGTACGATCAGTGGAAACGGATCCATAAGGATTCCCTCGACGCGCCCAAGTACGGTAACGACAACCCTTACGCGGATGCCATTTTCAAGGAGTGGGAGACCTGGTTCTGCGAGATGACCCATAACTACCGGTCCCTCTACGACCAGCCTCTCTATGCCTGCCAAATCTCCGTTTCCACCCACGGTCCGATGGGCGCCGTCACGCTGGCTTCAGCGGATGGCCGGCTTTCAGGCACCACCTTCTCCGACGCCTCCATGTCGGCTTATCCGGGAACCGACAAAAACGGTCCGTACGCACTCTTCAACTCGGCTACCTGCTGGAATCATTCCGAATCGCAGAATTCGCAACTGAATATGAAAATTCATCCTTCGGTGGTGAAGGGGCGGGAAGGTTCGCGGAAATTTCTGGAGCTGATCCGGGCTTATTTGCGGAAAGGAGGCTTTCACGTTCAGTTCAACATCGTGGATTCGCGGATGCTGAAGGAGGCGCAGAAAGAGCCGGATAAATACCGGGGGCTTATGGTGCGGGTAGCGGGATTCACGCAATACTGGGTAGAACTGGGTAAGCAGATCCAGGATGAAGTGATTGCGCGGACGGAGTACGAGGAAATTTGACCAATGAACAGTGATCCCGATAGCTATCGGGAGTGAATAGTGAAAAGTGAATAGTGAATAGTAGAGAGAAGGAATATTGTTGTAAGGATTGCAGGTATTATCTGCCGGTGGATGTTTTCAGGGGGATCTGCAAGATCAGCAAGGAGAAGATTTTGCCGGATGACATTTTCTGTAAACAGGCTGAGAAGCTGGCCAGATGCAAATTCTGCCAGCAATACATTCCCGAGAAGGAGTACCTTGGCAAATGCGTTGACCGGCTTGCTTACCCCGATATGGTCGCTGCAAAATGCGCCGATTTTAAATGGTTCAGCCAACACTGACCGGAACCCTGTTTGACATCCAGGGCTTTTCGGTTCACGACGGCCCCGGATGCCGTACCCTGATCTTTCTCAAAGGATGTCCCCTCTCCTGCAAATGGTGCTGCAATCCCGAAGGCAGGCATGCCTTCATTGAACCGCTTTTTCGTCGTAACAAATGCACGTTTGACAAGCTCTGCGTGGAAGCCTGTCCGCGCGGAGCCATCTCCGCAGAAGAACACTCGATTGTGATCAATCGTGCTGTCTGCGCCACCTGCGAAACTTACGTCTGCGCGGAGGCCTGCTGCACGGGAGCACTTCAGAAAGGCGGAACAACGCTGACCGTGGAGAAGCTGTTTTCAATTATTCAGCGGGACCGGCAATACTGGGGCAACCGGGGTGGGATCACGCTGACAGGCGGAGAGCCTTTTTTTCAGTGGGAGTTTTCGCATGCCATCCTCAAGCGTTGTCATGATTCCCTTATCAATACCGCGGCCGAGACGTGCGGACAGGTTCCCTGGGAATTCTACGAACCTTCGCTGGTATACCTCGACTGGCTTTTCTTTGACATCAAGCATCTGGATCCGGAAAATCACCGGGATGGGACGGGTCAACCCAACCGGCTGATCCTGGAGAATGCGCAGCGCCTGGCCCATGAATTCCCGGGGAGGATGGTCTTCAGGATGGCGGTGATTCCGGGTTATAACGACTCTGGAGAGCATATCCGTGAGCTGGCCGGGTTCCTTGTTTCTACCGGCCGGAAAGAGATCAATATCCTGCCACTCCATCATCTTGGCCGTGAGAAATACACTCTGGCCGGACTCCCCTACTACACGGATGATTTCACGCTTCCGACGGTTGAATCGCTTCAGCATATTGCGGGAATCTTTGGAGAGACGGGTATTGCGTGCTATGTGGGGAGTGAGACGCCGTTTTAGTTAGCAGTTGGCAGTTGGCAGTTGGAGTTTTCAACATGCAGTTTGTTGATAAAATATCCGGAAGCTCTTCACGGGGTACCAAAAATCATTGGATATTTCCGGAATATTTCAAATATTTGCCTGTTGTAACCGTATACTGACCCATCTAACAAAACTTACACATGAAAGATACGCCCATACCCTATGAGGTTGTCAGCAGGCTTATTGCAGAAAGCAAGATCAGGAATGTAGGCAAGGCCTCTATCCGGGAGATCAAACGATTGATCAACGATATAGAACACGAGACCGGTCAGAAATACATCCGCATGGAGATGGGTGTTCCCGGATTTAAAGCCACAGAGATTGGGGTAAAAGCCGAGATTGCGGCGCTGGAGTCGGGTGTCGCGGCTGTCTATCCAGAGATCGAAGGCATTCCCCCGCTGAAACGCGAAGCGGCCAGGTTTGCCAAGTTGTTCCTGGATATCGACATCGATGAAAGTCATTGTGTATCCACCGTAGGATCGATGCAGGGAGGTTTTACCTCTTTCCTGACGCTGGCGAGGCTGCACAAACAAAAAGATACCACCCTATTTATTGATCCGGGATTTCCGGTGCACCGGCAGCAGCATATCATTCTCGGGCAAAAATTCGAGTCGTTCGACATTTACGATTTCCGCGGCGAGAAGCTGAGAGATAAACTTACATCCTATTTTTCGAAAGGGAATATCCATTCGGTGCTCTATTCCAACCCCAACAACCCCTCGTGGGTTTGCCTTACGCACAAGGAGTTGAAGATCATCGGGGAGCTGGCCACCAAATATGATGTCGTGGTGATCGAAGACCTTGCGTATCTTGCTATGGACTTCCGGAAGGATTATTCCAAACCCGGGGTACCACCCTTTCAGCCGACAGCGGCTAAGTACACCGACAATTACATCCTGCTGATCAGCAGTTCCAAGGTCTTTAGTTATGCCGGGCAGCGAGTGGGGCTGATGCTGATATCGGATCACCTTTTCAATGTAAAGTCTTCAGATCTTTTACGGTATTATACCACAGATATCCTGGGCCGGGCGGTGATTTACGGCACTCTTTATGCCCTGAGCGCCGGAACTTCCCATTCGGCGCAGTTCGGACTTGCCGCCATGCTGAAGGCTTCGAACGACGGAACCTATGATTTTGTGGAGGTGGTGAAAGAGTACGGGAGGAAGGCGGCTATCATGAAGAAACTTTTCACCGATAACGGATTTAAGATTGTATACGATATGGATGAAGATGATCCAATCGCAGACGGATTTTATTTTACCATCAGTTATCCCGGATTCAGCGGCGAGCAACTGGTCGAGGAGCTTCTTTATTACGGCATCAGTTCGATCGCACTCTCCATCACGGGAAGTACCCGTACCGAAGGCATCAGGGCCTGCGTTTCGCTGGTTCAGCGGTCGCAGTTCCCCGAGTTGGAAGAGCGGTTGAAACGATTTTATGAACAGCATCCGCAAGGATCCCGAACTTAAGCAACAGAATGAGTAGACTGGCCCTACTTCAATTTCTTGTTTTCCTCCTTTTTGTCTCAGCCACCCCTGTCAACGCACCTGTTTCTCCGGGTTCCCTCGAAGGCATTGATATTGTGTTTGACTCCGAGCCCAGGATGTTTCCGAACAACTGGTATTGCAAGCGGATCAGCGCCGAAGCCGTGTCGCTTCCCAAGGCTTACCGGACCCAGGCGATGGACATCCTGAACAGTGCCATTGCCAAATATCCCGAGGAGGTCTTGTTTGTCTATCTTCGGAAAGTATATGTATTGCAATCCATGACTTTTTTCGGGGTTCCTTACGGCGGTACCAATGCCCGCGATGTGATCTACCTGGCTTATGACGACATCAATCCAAAACGAACAGCCGACTATGTAGAAGGGGTTTTTCATCATGAATTCTCGAGCGTGCTACTGCGGAAGTTCCACAAACAGTTTGACAAAGAGGGCTGGCTGGAGGTCAATCCCCTCGAGTTCCGGTACGGGGAGGGAGGAGTTCAGGCCATCAAGAACGGGGAAGCTTCTATGGAGTATGATTACAACCTTCATCAGGTCGGGTTTTTGAATAAATATTCCCAATCGGCTTTTGAAGAAGATATCAATGTTTTCGCTCAGAATATCTTTTCAGGCGGCGAACAGTTCTGGTACATTGTAGACTCCTTTGCCACCATCCGGAAAAAAACGGAACTGATCATCCGTTTTTATCACCGGATTGACCCCATTTTCACAGAAGAATACTTTCGTGCCCTGGCCTGCCCCCGTTAACTTAAACCCGTTCTAAATTTCTCCTTTTTCCCCAAAATAACTGCATTCCGCCAAAGATCGTTCGGGGAAAATTCTTTATTTTCGTGCTTTCTTTTCAGAAACAACAATCGAACATATTATGGTTAAAATCAAAGGAGATATCGTTGTCAATATCGAGCGTTGCAAAGGGTGTGAAGTCTGTATTGCCTCGTGTCCTTTTTCTGTGATTGGGATGTCGGAAGAGGTAAATAGCAAGGGGTATCATTTCGCGATGAAGGTCAATGATGATTGCACGGGCTGCATCAACTGCGCCCTGGTTTGTCCGGATGGTGTCATCACGGTGTACCGGGCTAAAGTCGCTGTGGGATAAGAAATCAAAATCGATAACGAATGGGTGAACTAAGATTAATGAAGGGGAATGAAGCGATTGCCGAAGCGGCCATCCGGGCCGGTTGTGACGGTTATTTCGGCTATCCAATCACCCCCCAGTCGGAGGTCATGGAGTACCTCATGGCAGAGAAACCTTACGAGACTACCGGAATGGTTGTTTTGCAGGCGGAAAGCGAGCTAGCTGCAGTAAACATGCTTTACGGCGGCGGCGGAACCGGGAAGATGGTGATGACCTCTTCTTCCAGTCCGGGCATCAGCCTCATGCAGGAAGGAATCAGTTACATGGCCGGATCGGAACTTCCTTCCCTGCTGGTGAACGTTACACGCGGAGGGCCCGGGCTCGGGACCATTCAGCCGTCGCAAGCCGATTATTTCCAGGCCGTGAAGGGCGGAGGACATGGCGATTACCACATGATTGTGCTGGCTCCGGCTTCGGTGCAGGAGATGGCTGATTTTGTAAAGATCGGATTTGACGCCGCTTTCAGGTACCGGACCCCGGTGATGATCCTCTCCGACGGAGCGATCGGACAGATGATGGAGAAGGTGTACCTTCCCGATCCTGTTCCGCGGAGGAGTGAAGCCGAAATCATCCAACAATGTCCCTGGGCGGCAACGGGGAGACCTCCTGACCGGGAGCACATTATCATCACCTCGCTGTGCCTCGATCCTGCCGGCCAGGAGAAGCTGAATCTCCGGCTTCAGGCCAAGTACAAGACGATTGAAGAAAATGAGGTAAGGTACGAGATGATCCGTTGCGAAGATGCCGAGTACCTGTTTATCGCGTTCGGGCTTTCGGCACGTATCTGCCAGAAAGCGATTGATATTGCCCGGAACAAAGGGATCAAGGTTGGGTTGCTGAGGCCGATCACGCTTTTTCCTTTTCCGAAAAAACAATTGAAAGAACTGGGCCAGAAGGTGAGAGGCATGCTGGTGGTCGAAATGAATGCAGGACAGATGATCGAAGACGTTCAACTGGCTGTGGGCTGCCACCTGCCTATCGAACATTACGGTCGTTTCGGGGGGATCATTCCTACCCCGGATGAAGTGGTCAGGGCGTTGGAAGAAAAAATCATAGGAGGTTAACATGGAAGAAAAATTTGCACATCCGGAGATGAGAACTCCAGAAAACCTGGTATACAAACGCACCGACCTTTTGGTTGACCGCCCGTTGAGTTATTGTCCGGGCTGCGGGCATGGGGTGGCCCATCGCATGCTGATGGAGGCCCTGGAGGAGTTGCAGATCCAGTCGAAAACCATCGGGATTTCCCCCGTCGGATGTTCGGTGCTGGCTTATGATTTCCTCGACATTGACATGCTGGGAGCTGCCCACGGAAGAGCACCTGCCCTCGCCACAGCCATCAAACGGCTTTGGCCCGACCGGTACGTATTCACTTACCAGGGTGACGGTGACCTGGCAGCCATCGGTACGGCGGAGACCATTCACGTTTGCAACCGGGGTGAAAACTTCACAATTATCTTTATCAACAACGGGATTTACGGGATGACAGGCGGGCAGATGGCGCCGACGACCTTACCCGGGATGCGGACTTCCACCTCGCCGTACGGAAGGGATATTCGCATCATGGGACACCCCCTAAAGATTACGGAACTTGTAGCCCAACTGCCCGGAACCTATTATGTGACCCGGCAATCGGTACATACCCCGGCGGCTGTGAGAAAAACCAAAAAAGCGCTGAAAAAAGCGCTGGAATGCCAGGATCTCCACCAGGGAATCTCCTTCGTGGAAATCGTTTCCAATTGCAACTCGGGATGGAAGATGACTCCCGTGCAATCGAACAAATGGATGGAAGAAAACATGTTCCCGTTCTATCCGATGGGAGACATTAAAGTTGATGGGAAGCTTGTTGTAAGTAGTGAGGTAGCGAAACTTCAAAATTCATAATTCGTTGTTCAATATTCGATATTCAAAATAACATGACAGAAGAGATTATAATCGCAGGTTTCGGTGGACAGGGAGTATTATCCATGGGGAAAATCCTGGCGTATTCCGGGGTCATGCAGAACCAGGAGGTAAGCTGGATGCCCTCTTACGGGCCTGAGATGCGCGGCGGAACTGCCAATGTCACCGTGATTGTTTCAGATGAACGGATCAGTTCCCCGATCCTGAACACTTATGACACCGCCATCATCCTCAACCAGCAGTCGCTTGACAAGTTTGAGAAGACCGTAAAACCTGGCGGGTTACTGATCTACGACCCGAATGGGATCACCCGGAATCCTGAACGGAAGGATATCAACATTTACTCCATTGCAGCCGCCGACGAAGCCGCAAAAATTGGTTTATCCAAAGTCTTTAATATGATGATCCTTGGCGGTTTCCTGAAACTGAAGCCGATCGTCAACCTGGAGAACATTCACAAAGGGCTGGAGAAATCGCTTCCGGCCAGGCACCACAGGCTGATCCCGGAAAACGAGAAAGCAATCGAGACCGGCAAAGATCTGATCAAGCCCGTGCATGTGCTTTCATGACTTCGCCTGCACTGTTTGCGGGCATGTATATGATCCGGTAGAGGGTGATCCCGACGGGGGGATTGCTCCAGGGACGTCTTTTGAAGATCTCCCGGATACATGGGTTTGTCCGATCTGCCAGGTGACCAAGGCTGATTATAACATTTTTTAACACAATCCATATGGAAAAGAGTATCAAAGAAACGCAGACCGAAAAGAATCTTCTGAAAGCATTTGCCGGGGAGTCTCAAGCCAAGAACCGGTATCAGTTTTTTGCCAAACAGGCTGCCAAAGAAGGCTTTCAGCAGATTGCCTCCCTCTTTGACGAGACCGCGCTCAATGAAGAACAACATGCCAAAATTTTCTTCCGTTTCCTGGAAGGAGGATCGGTAGAGATCACCGCCTCTTATCCGGCCGGCATGATCGGTTCCACTGCCGGGAACCTGAAAGCCGCCGCCATGAGCGAACACGAAGAGTGGGAAGATCTCTATCCGGCGTTTGCGCGAACCGCACAGGAGGAGGGCTTCCCGAAGATAGCCACAGCCTTCAAGCTGATCGCTAAAATCGAAGCAGACCACGAGGCCCGTTACCTGAAACTTCATGGAAATGTGGAAAAAGACCGTGTGTTCAGGCGGGAAGAGAAACAAACGTGGATTTGCCGGAAATGCGGCCATGTCCATTACGGCAATAAAGCGCTGAACAACTGTCCGGTCTGCGACCACCCGATGGGGTATTTTGAGATCAAGGCGGTGAACTACTAATGACCAATGACCAAAACAAAGTTCACTAAAGCGGAAGTGCTGGCCGATTACCGGCTGGTTAATGAGAGCCGGCAGGTGAGTCTGCTGGGGCGGAGGGAAACCCTGGGAGGCCGGGCCAGATGCCCAGATTGCTGGGACTTGCATTGGCTTCCAAACTGTTCCGGAACAATCCTGCCTTGAAAGAGTATACCAGCTTTTCGCGGAACGGGGATGAGGTGGCATTCGGGATGATCAGCGATGCCTCCACTTCGGAAGGCCATTTCTGGGAAACGATGAATGCGGCAGGCGTCCTTCAGGTTCCGCTGGCCATGGCGGTGTGGGACGACGGGTTCGGTATTTCGGTGCCGCAATCGTATCAGACCACCAAGCAAAGTATCTCGGAGAGCCTGAAAGGCTTCGAGCGAACAAAAGACAACCCGGGAATCCTGATATACCAGGTGATCGGGTGGGATTACCCGGCTTTGTATGCCGTTTTTGAAGAAGGCATCCGGATTTGCCGAAAGGATCATGTTCCCGTATTGTTCCATGTCAGGGAACTGACCCAGCCCCAGGGTCATTCCACGTCGGGCTCCCATGAGCGATATAAATCTCCCGAGCGCCTGGCTTGGGAAAAGGAATACGACTGCATCCGGAAGATGCGGGAATGGATCCTCAGCACCGGACTCGCGACGGCGGAAGAGCTTGACCGCATTGAGGAGGAGTCGGTCGGGCGTGCCAAGGAAGCCCGGAACAAAGCCTGGAAACATTACCAGGCCCCCATCAAGGCCGAACGTCAGAAACTGATCGATACCGTTAAAACCACGCATTGTCCCTGTAAGAAACAGGCAAAGATTGACCGGATTGTGGAAGATCTTGGATTGGTTGGGGAGCCGATCCGCAAGGATGTCATTTCCTCGGCGAAAAAGATCCTGCGGGATGTTTGTCTGGGTTGCAGCGCCAAGAAGCCCATGGTGGCGGAATTGCGGTCGTGGCTGGACGATCAGCTTAGGCTCAATGCCGACCGGTACAGTTCTCATCTCTACAGCGAATCGGAGCAACGTGCAATAAACATCAATGGGGTTCCTCCTGTTTTCACGGAAACGTCGCCTGTGGTGACCGGACGGGAAGTGCTGCTGGCCAACAACGATTATATTTTTAAGACCAACCCCCTCGCGGTGACTTTCGGAGAGGATGTCGGGCATATCGGAGGGGTCAACCAGACGTACGAGGGGCTTCAGGTGAAGTATGGGGAAAGGCGGATTTTCAATACCGGCATCCGGGAGGCAACGATCATCGGTCAGGGCATCGGTCTGGCTTTGCGTGGCATGAGGCCGATTGCCGAGGAGGCGATCCCTCAGCTGAAGGATTTCAACATCTCCGTGGAGCTGATCGACGTCCAGTCCCTGGTGCCTTTCGATCTGTATCACGACATCCTGAAGTCGTTGCAGAAAACGAACAAGATCCTTTTTTTCGATGAAGATGTTCCCGGTGGAGCAACAGCCTATATGATGCATGAATACAATCCGAATAAATACCCGAGGCTATACTGACCGATGACCGATGACCGATGACCGATGACCAATGACCTTTCCTACAAGGTTGAAATTTACCGAACCCTGGATGGATCGGATACAGTGTTTGTGTCTGCGCTGAAGGAGCATTATCATTCCACCTTCGGGGCGATACGGGAATCCAGGCATGTATTTATTGAACATGGGTTGCTTGCGGTGGAGCCGGATGTTGATCCTGTTTTGGTTTTTGAGATGGGATTTGGGACGGGTTTGAACGCGTTACTTACCTGCCTTTCCACTATGGCACGAGGGCACGGTTTAAACTATACGGCGATAGAACTGAATCCACTGGAAAAAGAGGTTTGGCAACAGTTGAATTACCCGTCGTTGCTGCCGGAGAAGGAGGCCGTTGAAGTTTTCAGAAGGTTGCACGAAGCGCCGTGGGATATACCTTCCAAGATCGAATCCGGGTTTGTGCTGACCAAACTACGGGCGGATATCCGGCAATATATTCCATGCGGGCAGGATTTTCATGTGGTTTACTATGATGCCTTCGGTCCGGATGTTCAGCCTGAACTCTGGAGTAAAGAGATTTTCGGGCGGATGTACGGATTGTTGAAACCGGGAGGGATTCTGGTGACCTATTCCTGCAAAGGGGATGTAAGAAGGGCGTTGAAAGCGGCCGGATTTTCAGTTGAGAAGTTGCCCGGTCCGCCCGGAAAGCGCGAGATTCTGCGCGGAAGAAGCTGAAACATTGACTATTTTCCTCTATTCTGGGTATACGATGGAAATCGTTTCAAAATAATATGCTCCTGGACCTCCGGCTATTTTAAAGATCGCATAAGGAGTGATTGTATTACCCTGGGAATCAATATTGCAGTTCCCACTTGCTCCCTGATAATCAACACCATTATTCACACAAGCGTATTTGATTGACCTCCATCCCAGCGTCGCCATCACAGGAGGATCCCCGGGATCGCCATGTGAAACCTGTCGGATCCAGGTTGTTACCCTTTCCCGGAAAGCAGCCATATCATCGGTTCCCATTTCAAGAAGTGTTTTCTCAATAGCCATAGCATAGAGGTAGCCGATATCAAAAAATTGTGCATTGTACGAGGCAACTTTTTGCTGATATCGTTTCATTAATTCTGATTTGAAATATTTATATGGCCCGGTCGTGGTATCGGCCGATGGCATAGCCCCGAAATTCTTTGGATGACCGTTTACCTCCCCAACCATCATTTCTACAGGGGCTTCAAAGATAGAACCGGAGTAGAGCGCATCACATAAGATAAAAGTTGTGTTCGGCAGCCCGCTTGTATCATTCAATTCACTCAACCGGGCAATAAATTCTTTGTAGACCATGGGGTCCAGCATGGATATAAAGATGGCTTCCGGATCGCCGGCCAGTAACAGATCAAGCTTTACAGGATAATCGGGATCCTCTTTTGAAAACTTCACCAGGGTCGAAGCCCCGATACCAAATGCTTGCTGAAATGCGGTCGCGAGGTCCGTGGAATAGATATCTCCCTCTTCGACGGCTATTGCAACACTTGCGATCCCATAAGCACCGGCCTGCCCGGTCAGGACATTTGCTTCAAACGCATCAGGAGGGCAAAGCCGCTGGAAATAAGGAGAGATACCCGTGAGAAATCCGGCTGTCGCTGCGCCTGAAATAACAGGGTAGTGATCGGGTATTGCCACCTGTTCGAGAACCCCTTTGGAACAGGAGGAGAAACTCGTGATAAAACCTACGAGGTTATTCGCAGAAGAGATGATATCCCGTGCTGCTGCTGCTGCCGTTTCTTCCCGGTTACCTCCTTCAGAACTTCTGACAACCAGTTCAATCCGGTGTCCGTTCCCCACTCCCCCTGCTTCATTGATTGCGTCGATAGCCGTGAGTAATGCCTTTTCACGTAAAGGACCTTTGTCCTGGTCCATTGGCAGGATGACCCCTATCGTAAACGATTGGCTTGGTTCAATGGGGGTGTTGTTCTTTTTGCACCCGGAAAAAGGGATGCATAAAATAACCAGGCCGGTCATCAGGATATGGAAGATGATTCTTGTTCTCATTTCGCTGAATTTATATAGCAAATTTACATAATACCTTTGAAAATTACCCTTTCTTTGCGTTCCTTTGCGGATATTTTGTTGCCTTCGGGATTGAAAAAATGAACCAAAACCAGTTCAATATACGGGTATACGGGTTGCTGATCCGGGAAGGAAAAGTCCTGGTGACCGATGAATTCCGGATGGGAACCTTCATGACCAAGTTTCCGGGATGGTATTAAAAATGGAACGCGGATGACACGGATACACACGGATTTGCGCGGAGTTGGAAAGGCGACACCGGGGATGTTTGCGCTGCTGCTGGTTTT
>JAZDGR010000080.1:0-36126 GCA_043806735.1 bacterium
CATTTCTGCAGCAAAGAACTGATGGCCTGGACAAAGGAACAGGACAAAGTACATTTTCTTACCGGGCTTACAGGAAATCCATCCCTCCATAAACTGGCAAGAGTAACCATTGACTCCGCGGAGAAACAGTTTAAAAGTACCGGCAACCCAGTAAAACGGTATCATAGCTTTGACTATGCAGCAAACTCATGGAGTGAACCCCAACGCGTCATCGTGAAAGTAGATGTGAGCGAAAAGGGAACTAATATCCGATACGTGGTAACCGACATCCGTTGCATAAGAACCAAGTCCCTGTATGAACAGGGTTATTGTGCCCACGGGCAAATGGAGCTGTACATCAAGGAAAGCAAAACCTACCTGGAATCCGACCGTATGTCGTGCAGCCGTTTTGAAGCCAATCAGTTCCGGTTGTTCATGCATTCCGCTGCTTATGTTCTCTTACACACCCTGCACAGTAAAACCTTGCGGGCAACCCAGAATACTAACGCTACAATGAAGACCATCCGGTTGCGCCTGATCAAGATTGCCGCCTATGTAAAGGAAATGAAAACCCGGATCAAAATAGAGTTCCCAAAACAATTTCCGGATATGGAGGTGGTTGCAAATTGCCTGGGTATCTTCCACGTGTTACGATGTTAGATCTTTGTTAAAAATTCTGGAAAAAACCAGACAAATCATCAGATTTACAGAATAACCCCCGGAAACCGCTCAGCGGATGCGAAGAACATTGTTAACAACCCCAAAAAGATGTTGATATCGGCTGGTTTTCGGATTTTCGGTCTCAAAATATCTGCCTGGATTCAGAAAAAATCCCTATTTATTCCCTTCGAGGAGCTGTTCTGTGCTTTTTTCACGAAAGAAACTTGGGCAGGTCATGATTTTTTTTCGGAAATTTGGATTTATGAATAATTCAGGATAGGTCTCATCCAAAAACTTATTAACGATTCCACGTCTCACGTTTCACGTCTTACGTCTTACTTTTTTTATATCTTTGCCCAAACATTTTAACCTTTACGCGCATGAAACTCTCAAAAGGCTGGATCATCCTGATTGTGGTGATCGGTATTATCGTGATCCTCATCGGATGGGGAACCCGCATTTATAACAACCTCGTCACGCAGGATGAAAATGTCGGAAAAGCATGGGCCAACGTAGAAAATGTCTACCAGCGCCGGGCCGACCTGATTCCAAACCTGGTGGCTACGGTGAAAGGGGTGGCCAATTTTGAACAGCAGACCCTGACCGCTGTCATCGAAGCACGTGCCAAAGCGACTTCCGTAACGGTCGACCCGAAAAACCTGAACGCCGAATCGCTGAAGCAATTCCAGGCTGCCCAGGATGGGTTAAGCTCCGCACTATCCCGACTGATGGTCGTTGTCGAACGTTACCCAGAGCTGAAAGCCACGCAAAACTTCATGGAGCTTCAGGCTCAGCTTGAAGGTACCGAAAACCGGATCACCGTGGAACGGATGAAGTTCAACGAAGCGGCCCAGGCATACAATACTTACATCCGCCGGTTCCCGGCCACCATTTTCGCCGGCATGTTCGGATTTGAAAAGAAAGCCTATTTCGAAGCCCAACAGGGGGCAGAAACAGCTCCAAAGGTTGAATTTTAGCTAAATAACAATAGTACGTCCTACGTCCCACGTTTAACCATGTCCATACCAGCCAAACATTTTTTCACCCCCGAAGAGCAACAGGAGATCACCCGGGCCATCCGGGAAGCGGAACTCGACACCTCGGGCGAGATCCGGGTGCACATAGAGAAACGCTGTCCGGGTACTGTACTTGACCGGACCGCCTACCTTTTCCGGCAACTGCATATGCATCGGACAAAGCTGCGGAACGGCGTGCTTTTCTACCTCTCGGTGGCGGACCGGAAATTTGCCATCATCGGCGACAGTGGGATCAACAAAGCAGTACCACCCACATTCTGGGATGAAATCAAAGAGGGGATGCAGGCCAGGTTCCGGGAAGGAAAATTCGCCGAAGGCCTGTCGGAAGCTATCCTGAAAGCAGGGAAGCAGCTGAAAACACATTTCCCGCATCGTAAGGACGATATGAATGAGCTGAAGGATGAAATCTCGTTTGGTGCCAACTGCCAACTGCCTTGGTGTTTCTTAATTTAAAGATAAATTGAAAGCATTCGTTACAATTCTTCTGATCTGTTGCGGACTTCAGGGATTTGCCCAGGATATCCCCCCTCGCCCGGAACCTCCCCGGCTGGTCAATGATTTTGCGGAAGTTCTTGCGCCCGGAGAGGTGCGTCACCTGGAACAAAAACTGTTGTCTTTCAACGACAGTACCTCAACCCAGATCGTGGTGGTTATAGTAAAATCCCTGAACGGATACGACAAAGCAGATTTTGCTTTCCGCCTCGGGGAACAGTGGGGTGTAGGGCAGAAAGGGAAAAATAACGGGATCGTCGTCCTGGTCAAACCGAAGTACGGAAATGAGTCCGGACAAACCTTTATCGCGGTAGGCTACGGGTTGGAAGCCGTCATTCCTGATGCCATCGGCAAACGGATTGTCGAGAACGAAATGATCCCTTACTTCCGGGAGGGGAATTATTACGACGGACTGGATGCGGCGACTACCACGCTCATAGGATTGGCCGGTGGTGAATTTACCGCCGATTCCTACGCCAAAGGACAGGATAAAGGCCTCATGACTCTCCTCATTCCGTTCCTGGTCATCGCGGCAATCTTTTTTCTCATCCGGATGTCGAGGGCACGTTCCCATTCCGTCGGCAAAAGCATCCCTTTCTGGACCGCCTTCTGGCTACTTGGCAGTCTGGGTGGCCGCGGCCACAGCGGCAACTGGAGCAATTTCTCTTCCGGGAGCGGACCTTTTAGCGGAGGAGGAGGTTTCGGCGGTTTCGGCGGCGGCAGCTTCGGCGGAGGTGGCGCGGGAGGGAGCTGGTAAGCCCCTAAATCCCCTAAAGGGGACTTGTTCCCGCAGAGCGGGATTATCCTCCTGAAAGGAGGAGTAAGCCCCCTTTAGGGGGTTTGGGGGCAAAGGGGGATTTGGGGGCAAAAGGGGGTTTGGAACATGAATAAGCATTGAACTTTATCATGATCGATCAGATTGACCTCAGCATGGTTGATTGGGCGCGGGCACAGTTTGCACTGACGGCCATCTACCACTGGCTCTTTGTGCCTCTCACCCTCGGGTTGGCTTTCATCATAGCCATCATGGAGACGATCTACGTGAAAACCGGGAATCCCGAGTGGAAAAAGATCACCAAATTCTGGATGATCCTCTTCGGGATCAATTTTGCCATCGGCATCGCAACCGGGATCATCCTGGAATTTGAGTTTGGGACCAACTGGTCAAACTACTCCTGGTTCGTGGGAGATATCTTCGGCGCTCCTCTGGCCATCGAAGGGATCATGGCCTTTTTCCTCGAATCCACGTTCATCGCCGTCATGTTCTTCGGATGGAACAAGGTGAGCAAAGGGGTTCACCTGGCTTCGTCGTGGCTGACAGCCATCGGGGCCAACCTTTCGGCTCTCTGGATCCTGGTGGCCAATGCCTGGATGCAATATCCCGTCGGCATGCAATTCAATCCCGATACCGCCCGCAACGAGATGGTCGACTTCTGGGAGATTCTCCTTTCCCCAATGGCTGTCAACAAATTCTTTCATACCGTCTCCAGCGGGTATGTAACGGCTGCTGTATTTGTGGCAGGCATCAGCGCCTGGTTCCTTCTAAAAAAACGCCATGAACCGGTGGCAAAGAAAAGCATCCTGGTGGCCTCAATCTTCGGCATTTCCGGCTCGGTATTATTGGCCCTTACAGGCGACGGATCAGCTTATACCATCGCGCAAAAACAACCCATGAAACTGGCCGCCATGGAGGGGTTGTACGAAGGGAAAGAGGGGGCCGGACTGGTCGCTGCCGGGATCCTGGACCTGTCGAAAAAACCGGGGGATGGGAAAGATCCCTTCCTGGTGAAGCTGCAGGTTCCGAAATTGCTATCGATTCTCGGGTATCGCCATGCAAATGCCTTTGTTCCGGGCATCGATGACATTGTGAACGGTGGCTATAAACCCTGGAATTCGGAAATACCCGACGAAGAGAAGGAGATGACCCTTTCAGTAGCCCAAAAAATCGAAAAGGGAAAAACTGCTATCACCGCCCTGCGGGACTATAAACGAGCCAGTCAGGCCGGAGATACTACCCTGGCCTCTCTGTCAAAACAAAAGCTGCAAGAGAACTTCCCCTGGTTCGGATACGGGTATCTCAACGATCCGGCTTCGGTGATTCCTCATGTGCCCCTGATCTTTTACAGCTTCCATCTCATGGTAGTTTTGGGGCTCTATTTCATCCTGCTCTTCATCCTGCTCCTTTACTCTCTCAATACAAACAGGCTGGAAAAACAGCGCTGGCTCCTTTGGCTAAGCCTGTGGACCATTCCGCTGGTTTACCTGGCCGGTCAGGCCGGATGGGTAGTGGCAGAGGCGGGCCGCCAGCCGTGGGTGATTCAGGATCTGCTACCTACCATCGCTGCGGTTTCACAAATCAGCGCCTCCTCGGTCCAGATCACCTTCTGGATATTCACGGCCATCTTTACCGCATTGCTCATTGCCGACCTGATGATCCTGGTGCGGCAGATCCGGATCGGCCCAAAAGAGGGAGGGCGGGCGTGATGTTTGAATCAATGTCTTATCTCTCCCTCCAACAGTACTGGTGGATCCTGATCTCCCTGCTGGTAAGTTTCCTGGTCTTCCTGCTGTTTGTACAGGGCGGACAAACCCTGATCTATGTCCTCGGAAAAACGGAGCCGGAACGAACCATGATCATCAATGCCCTGGGACGGAAATGGGAATTCACCTTCACGACCCTGGTCACCTTTGGCGGCGCCTTCTTCGCCTCTTTCCCGCTGTTCTATTCGACCAGCTTCGGTGGTGCTTACTGGGTATGGATGGCCATCCTCTTTGCCTTCATTATCCAGGCTGTATCATACGAATACAGGAAAAAGCCGGCAAATTTTCTTGGCCAACGGACCTTCGAAGCTTTTCTCCTGATAAACGGAGCCGTGGGAACGATCCTGATCGGAGTGGCTGTCTCCACTTTTTTTACCGGGTCCGAATTTTCAGTCAACAAGCTCAACCTGACCGATCTGGCCAACCCTGTCATTTCCCGCTGGGAGGGACCGGCGCGCGGACTGGAGGCTGTGCTGAACTGGCGGAATGTGGCCCTGGGGCTCTCTCTATTCTTCCTGGCCCGGACACTCGGAATTCTCTACCTGGTGAATTCGGTAGAGAGCGCCTCCATTGGCAGAAGATGTCACAGGCAGCTTTGGTTCAACGTCATCCCTTTCCTTGTCTTTTTCCTTCCCTGGCTGATTTCGCTTTTCTTATCCTCCGGATTTGCCGTGGAATCCGGCACCGGCCGTGTTTTCCTGCAACCTTTCAAATACTGGAATAACCTCCTGGAGATGCCGTGGGTGACCATACTGTTTGCAGCCGGTCTCGTCCTGGTCCTGTTTGGGACCTTCCAGTCCCTGATCAGCTTCAAAACCTGCGGCACCAAAGGGATCTGGTTTGCCGGCTCAGGAACGGGACTGACCGTTTTCTCCCTCTTCCTGCTGGCAGGATTCAACGACACCGCCTACTACCCGTCTACCTTTGACCTTCAGAGTTCTCTCACGATTGCCAACAGCTCATCGAGCCGCTATACGCTGGTCATCATGAGCTACGCTTCTCTGCTGGTGCCGTTTGTACTGGCCTACATCTTCTATGCCTGGAGGTCGATCAATAAACGGAAAATTACGGAGGAGGAACTAGAGGAGGAAACACATGTCTATTAATTCTGAATTCAGAATTCAGAATTAAAAAGTATAAATTAAAAATTAAAAGAATATGAGGTCTTTAGTACGAGTTGTTTTCCTGGGAGTCATGATTTCCGGGATGTTTCAGGGATCGGCACAAGATACGTTTTCGATTGTCGCCGTTGATTCAGTCACGGGTGAGGTGGGCAGCGCCGGGGCTTCGTGTGTCGGTTCAAGTTCCTACTACCCGCACGGGGCGGCGATTCTGAGTGACGTCATCCCGGGCATCGGAGGCATCCATACACAAGCGAGCTACCTGGCCGGGAACCAGGCAAATGCGCACAACATGATGCTCGCGGGAAGCTCTCCCCAGGAGATCATCGACTGGCTGATCACCCACGACGCCGGCGGCAATCCGACCATCCGGCAGTACGGGATTGTGGATCTAAATGGTGGGAGTCCGCGCAGTGCTGCCTATACCGGTGTGAATTGCCTGAACTATAAAAACGACACGGCGGGACTGGCTTATTCAATTCAGGGGAATATCCTGCTGGGTCAGGAAATTCTGGATTCCATGCAAACCAGGTTTCTAAACACATCGGGATCACTGGCCGAACGGTTGATGGCCTCCCTGCAGGGAGCGAAAGTAATCGGGGCCGACACCCGCTGTGCCACCCCCTACAACAGCTCTTCGCTCTCGGCCTTCCTGCGCGTTGCCAAGCCTGCCAACGCATACGACAGCCTCTATCTCGACCTCTGGATGGCCTATCCGCAAAACTGGAGCGGACTGATTCCCGTGGATCCGATCGATTCGTTGCAAACACTCTTCGACCTCTGGCAAATCGCTACGTCCATCGGGGACCCGTTGGCGAATCCGGTGCTTCCGGTATCCGTCCGGCATACTGACACGGGAGAGGTGCTGTTTGACTTCTCCAGATGTCCGGCAGGCCTTCAACTGACCTTGACCATCTATGACCTCAACGGAAGACTGGTTTACCGGATGCCGGTGAACAGACCTTTTGAGAAATTCAATTCCCAAAGATCTCTTGCCGGAAGTATGTACTTTTACCGTGTCCTGACCCCGCAATCAAACATTGGTGCTTCGGGAAAGTTTATTATAAGGTAATGGAAATCCTCCGTGATTTTTTTGATTTGCTGATCAATTCGGATAAGCTGATCCGCGTGGGCGGGTTAGCTTTGCTTCTCCTTATCGTTTACCTGGAAACCGGGGTCTTCTTCGGATTTATTTTCGCCGGTGATGCCCTGCTCTTCAGCGCCGGACTGCTTTGCGGAACCACCCTCCTCGACATCCACATCTTCCTCCTTCTCCCCTCCCTAACCGCTGCGGCTATTGCAGGAAACCTGACCGGATATTACACGGGAAAAGTGCTGGGAAAGAAGTTGTTTACCAGAGACGATTCGTGGTTCTTCAAAAAACGGCATATGGAAAAGACCCGGATATTTTACCAGAAATACGGAGGCGTTTCGCTGATCGCCGGTCGTTTCGTCTGGATCGTCAGAACTTTCGTACCCATCCTGGCAGGCGCCTCCGACATGAGCTTCCGAAGGTTTAATTTCTTTAACGTAACCGGCGCTTTCCTCTGGGTATGGACCATCGTGCCGCTGGGCTACCTGACCGGCCGCCTGATCCCGAAAGCCTCCGAGCACATCCTCTGGTTTGTCTCCGGAATCACCTTGATTGCGCTGATCGTGCTGATCAGGGGAATTTACAAAGTCCTGCGGCAGAGATAAGATTAATTAAGCTTTTGTGCAAAAAAAAATATACGAACTGAATCTCGTCATTCAGACGAAAAGTCGTACTTTTACCAGTCAAACCAAACCAATTAAGTTTCTTTATGAAAAAAATTGTTCTTCTCGCTATCGGGTTGATGTTCATTTCTTTATCAGGAAGATCACAAAACCAACCTGTTCCATCCACTCCCCCGAACGATTCGGCCAATTATCCTTACTGGATTACCATGATGCAGGATCCGGGCGCCAATTTCTTTGCCACCCAACGGGCGTTTAACCTCTATTGGAAAGACCGGCCGATCACGCGTGGATGCGGCTGGAAAGTATTTAAACGCTGGGAATATATGATGCAGACCCGGATTGCCCCCGATGGAACACTTCCGGCTCCCGATGCCACCTACAATACCTATTCCGACTATATCCAACATACCCGTTCCCTTACCGGAACCTGGGTCAGCCTGGGCCCGTCCCTGATCCCTTTACCCGGACCGGCCGGGTACGAAGGATTGGGCCGCCTGAATAACATCACCTTTCATCCCACCAATGCCAACAAATGGTATGTAGCAGCCCCATCGGGAGGCATGTGGATGACCAGCGATGGAGGCCAGACCTGGGAGACCCATACCGACACCCTTCCGACCCTGGGTGTTTCAGCCATCCTGCTGGATAAAAACAACCCAAACACTATCTTCATCGGAACGGGGGACCGGGATGCCGGAGATGCTCCCGGACTGGGGGTCTTCCGCAGCACCGACGGGGGATTGACCTGGGCTCAATGGACGACCGGACTTGGCGAAAAGACCGTAGGCGAACTTATTCAGCACCCAACCAATACCCAAATTATGATCGCAGCCGCTAACGGTGGAATTTACCGGACCACCAACGGGGGCGCCAACTGGACCTTATCCCAGTCGGGGAACTTCAAGGATGTTGATTTCAAACCCAACGATCCCAACATCGTCTATGCGGCTACAAGTTCGAGCTTCTACCGTTCCGCCGATAATGGCGTCACCTGGACGCAAATCACAGCCGGCCTTACGGGAGGTCAGCGCGGTGTCATCGCCGTAACTCCGGCTAATCCCAATTATGTCTATTATGTCCAGTCCAATAACAGCAGTGGTTTCAAAGGATTGTACCGGTCAACCGATGCCGGGCTTACGTTTACCACACGGTCCACTTCTCCTAACATCCTGGACTGGTCCTGCGACGGCTCGGGGACGGGCGGTCAGGGTTGGTATGACTTGGCTATTGCCGTGGATCCTGCCTTTCCGGAAGTTGTTTATGTGGGTGGCGTCGACGTATGGAAATCCATCAACGGAGGTACTACCTGGACCATAAACTCACACTGGTACGGGGGATGCAGCGTTCCGGCCGTTCATGCCGATTGCCATTACCTGAAATTTTCATCGGTCGACGGAAAGCTTTACGCGTGCAATGATGGCGGAGTATACAACACCGCAAACGGAGGAATCGCCTGGACCGATTACACCGAAACGATGACCATCGGTCAGATCTATAAGCTGGGCCAGGCTCAGACGGTGAAAGAGAAAGTGATCAACGGCTTCCAGGATAATGGCACCTACACCTACATGCTCCCCAACTGGCTTGCCACCGGTGGCGGCGACGGCATGGAGTGCGCGATCGATTATACAAATGCCTTATGGACTTATCATACCATCTATTACGGGGATATCTTCCGGAAATACAACAATGGCAGTGAGAAAAAGATTGCCGGGATCAACACCTACGGCATTACGGAAAGCGGAGCCTGGGTAACCCCTTTCAT
This sequence comes from bacterium, assembly GCA_043806735.1. Classification (GTDB taxonomy): domain Bacteria; phylum Bacteroidota; class Bacteroidia; order Bacteroidales; family FEN-979; genus QYOJ01. Next base: position 9,315 of record JAZDGR010000080.1, read on the forward strand.
CCTGCACGAAACCAATCCCGCAGGGATGTTTGTCGGGTTTAAAAACGTCTGGAGATGTCAAAACATCCGGGGGAATAGCCTTACCTGGATCAAGATCTCCGATTTTGGCACAGGAAATGACTGTGCCGTAGTGGAACAATCGCCAGCGGATACCAATATCCTGTATGTCGCCCGGTATGATAGCCGGTTCTTCCGCTCCGGTGACTGCAACGCTCCGGCGCCCACCTGGACGGAACTTACATCATACGTTCCTGGATCGGGCACTCCCACCGACATCGAAGCCCATCCCACCGATCCAAATACCGTTTACATGACCATCGATAACGGAGTCTTCAAATCGACCGACAAAGGGATGAATTGGACCGATATCTCGGGGAACCTGCCCAATATTCACATCAGCACCGTCGCGTATTACAAAAATGCCATGGAAGGATTGTACATAGGCACCGATGCAGGAGTATACTATAAAGACGCCTCCATGACCACCTGGATCCCGTTCAACGACGGGATGCCGGTAAGTGCGCGGGTCACCGAACTGGAGATCTATTACGACAACGATTCAGTTGCCAGCGATGTGATACGGGCCAGCACTTACGGGAGAGGACTTTGGGGATCGGACATGTACCACGGCGCCCCCGATGCCGATTTCACCGCTGATAAAACCCTGATCCCGCCCGGGTGCGGAATCGACTTTACCGATCTTTCCAATGGGGTGCCTACTTCCTGGCAATGGACCTTCCAGGGCGGAACTCCTTCCACTTCGTCCGCCAAACATCCGCAGGACATAATCTACTTCACTCCAGGGACCTACCAGGTCAAACTCGTGATCAGCAATGAAGCCGGAACCGACTCCATCACCAAGATCAACTACATCACAGTGAGCTCTTCCCTGCTTCCGGGAGTCGACTTTATAGCCGATAAAAACGCCCTGTGCAGCGGAGATTATGTGCAACTCACCGACCTCACCGAGTACTGCCCCACCGCCTGGACCTGGGAGTTCTCCCCGGCCAGTGTGATCTACCTGCTAGGGACGACACATCATAGCCAGAACCCGATCGTCATGTTTACCCAGAACGGAGCCTATGCCGTAACGCTGACCGCCACAAATTCCAACGGTTCATCCACCCTCACCAAAACCAACTACATCATGAATGGCGGCTATCTTCTTCCGTTTGAGGATGATTTTGAAAATGGCTTCCAGGCTCAATACTGGACTACGACCAATCCCGATAACCAGATGACCTGGGATACCCTTACCGTGGCCGGGGTTTCGCCAACTAACAAAGCAGCCTGGATGAACCTGTACGATTACGTCTGGATCGGCAAACGGGATCAACTGATCAGTCCGGTGATGGACTTTACCAACTTTACCAACATCCTATTGAACTTCCGCCACGCCTATGCCCAACGCGACGTGCTGAAAGATTCACTCATCCTGCTGATCTCCGACGATTGCGGAGGGACCTGGACCCGCCTGCTGGCCCTGGGACCCAACGGGACTCCCGATGTCTTTGTCACTCACGAACCCACTATGAACTCCTTCTTCCCGCAGAGTAGTAACGACTGGTGCAGTGGAAGCTACGGGGTCAGTTGTTACCAGGTTGACCTGAACAACTGGTCGGGGAAAGCCAATGTGAAACTCGCCTTTGAATCCTATAACCGGAGAGGGAACAACCTCTTCCTCGACGATATATCGGTGACCGGTATCGTTGGAACTCCTTCTTCCGGGGAGCCAGGAAACGACATCCGCATCTATCCCAATCCGACGTCAGGCAAGGTGAATCTGGTTATTGAAAAGCTGGAAGGAGAGGCAACCGTGATGCTCCTGAATATGCAGGGCCGTGTGTTGCTCACCGAATCCCTGAAGAACAGGATGGGTTCAGTGACAGGCCAGGTCGATCTGGGGAACTTCTCCAAAGGGGTCTATTTCCTGAAAGTATTCACCAACCAGGCAATCCACGTTGAAAAGATCGTGAAAGAATAACCAAATGAACGGCGCATTTCTAGCCATACTCTTCACGCTGTTCGTCGCCATCGGCAGTTCCGGCCAACCGGGCTGGAGGCCCGGTGAAATGGAAGCCAAAGTTATTCTGAAAACGCCGGAAGATATTGCCACCCTGAAAAGCCTGAAACTGATGGATGAGCCGGCCTACGGGGAAACCCTGACTGCATGGGTCTACCTCATCCCATCCGAACTGGCGAAACTGAAGGCATCGGGACTGGAGTATATTATTACCAATCCTGACCTGAATGCTTACAGCCAGCATTTTTGGGATCAGTCGGTGCTGGAGAGCTACCACAACTATACCCAGATGGTTGCCTTGGCCGACAGTCTGGCCACCAACTTCCCTTCGATCTGCAAGAAAATCCTGCTTGGCACTTCAAACCAGGACCATCAGCTTGCGATCTTGAAGATCAGCGACAATGTCAACCTGAATGAGAATGAAGCAGAGATCATGTTTGACGGCGGACTCCACGGGGATGAGATCATGGGGCCGGAAATCCTCATCAGGTACGCAAGGGAATTATGCCTGGGGTACGGGACCAACACCACGTATACCGACCTGATCAACAACCGGGAGATCTGGCTATATTACCTTTCGAATCCCGACGGGTTTGTCTCCGGAAGCCGGTACAATGCCAATGGGGTGGATTGCAACCGCGACATTGGTTTCATGTGGAATGGGGAAGGGTTCAGTACCGCGCCATTCTCCCAGATGGAATCCCGGATTCTCAGGCAATTGTGGCTGGAGCACAACTTTGCGGTCTATACCAATTTCCACGGGGGTACCGAAGTGATTTCCTATCCCTGGAGCTACCGGTCTTCCCAACCGCCCGATTACAATCACATCAATCAGCTTGCCTCTGTCTATTCCAATACTTCAGGATATTACAACCTCGGGTACGGACAGGGATTTAACATCATGTACCAGATCTTCGGGTCGACCAAGGATTTCGCTTATGGCGCCCTGGGCCAGGTGGGGTGGTCGATCGAAGTTACCCAGCAGAAACAGCCCCCTTCAAGCCAGATCACGATGTATTACAATTACAATGTTCCGGCCATGACCGAAATCATCAAGCGTGCCGGATGGGGAATCGAGGGGGTCGTTACCGACTCGGTAACCGGCAGTCCGGTTAAAGCAGCTGTCTTCATTAATTCTTTCTACCCCGTTTATACCGATCTGCAACTCGGTGATTTCCATAAATACGTGCTTCCCGGCACTTATACCATCAACGTCAAAGCCAGCGGGTACAAACTGAAGACAGTCACCGGCATCGTGGTTCCATCACAGGGTTCGGTGATTGCCAACATTCAGCTTTCTCCCAATCCAAAATGGTATGCCTGTAAAACCCTGGTGACAAACATTCCGTACTTCCCCAGTTCCGGCAACTATTTTGATGAATCCTATGTCCCTGGCATCATCGGCCCACCGGATTCAATCAATTATTCGATCGGGCGAAGCGGATATAGTATCATCGACATGGGGGATACGATCTTCAACGGGAGCGGGAACGATTTTAAAGTCTGTGAAGGAGATGGTTCCCCGGAAGGGTATTACTGTGCGGTCAGTCTGAGCGCCGATGGCCCCTGGACAGACCTGGGCGCCGCTACAAGCACCACCTCGTTTAATCTCTCCGGCAGCTCTGTTTCCGAAGCCCGGTATATCAAAATCACCGACGATGGCGACGGCACCACAAATGTTAACAATGCCGGTTTCGACCTCGATGCCATCGAGATCCTCACGCCTCCTCTCGTAGCCGATTTTACGGCCAGCAACAACACTCCCTGCATGGGAACGTCGGTCAGTTTCACCGACGAATCTTCGGGGAATCCCACCGCATGGCTCTGGCAGTTCCCGGGAGGGACACCCTCGGCATCCACTCTTCAAAATCCGGTGAATATCCTGTACAGCACAGCTGGTACATATGATGTCACTCTTTCCGTGATGAACGCTTTTACAACTGTCACCCTGACCAAACCAGGCTTTATCAATGTAGGAACTCTATCGGTCTCACTTGGCTCCGACACCACTCTCTGTCCCTGGGAATCTGTCACCCTGGATGCCGGAAACCCGGGCTGCGAATACCTCTGGTCGAACGGAGCGACGACGCAAACCATGTTGGTCGACTCAGCCGGTTTCGGAATGGGAAGCCATTCGATCTGGGTGACCGTAACCAATTCGTTGGATTGCGTCGATGTAGATTCCATTACCGTCACCATCGATGACTGCTCCGGGGTTTCCGATCCGATCACGGATTCAGAGTGGATCGTCTGCCCCAATCCGAACTCCGGAACTTTCCATATCCGGATAAACTTCCCGGAACCGGTTCGCTGCGAGTTGGTAAATCTCCAGGGACAGGTGGTCCTCAGCGCCCGTTTCCCGGTCGGATCCGGCACTTATGAAATCAGCGCACCGAACCTGGCCAAAGGCATTTACCTTTTGAGCATCAAATCTGAAAAACATTCGCTGATCAAAAAACTGATCATTCAGTAAAGAGGAGTTTAGCCTATGAGAAAACTGGTATTTTTTTCCCTGATCATCCTCATCTCCTGTACCTCACGGGAAGAGAAAGTAAAAGAGGCAAAGAAAGAGATTCTCAGCACCGACAGGGCTTTTTCGGCCATGAGCTCGGAGAAGGGGATGCATGCAGCGTTTCTCCATTACGCCGCCAACGACGTGGTCAAACTGCAGGACGGACAATTCCCGGTCATCGGACTGGAAGCCTTGAGGGAAAGTTTTGAAGGGGTTCCCGACAGCATTTTCCGCCTAACCTGGGAACCTGTAAAAGCCGAGGTCAGTCAGTCGGGAGACCTTGGCTATACCTTTGGGAACTGGGAACTTTACGATTTCCCGAGGGGAATGATCCGTTACGGAAACTACATTACCATCTGGCGAAAGCAGAAAGACGGTACCTGGAGGTGGATACTCGATGGAGGGAACACAACTCCCCGACCCGAATAACCGACTACCCGGATGACCACGCAACCGCACGGACAACTCTGGAACACCAGCTTCATCCTCCTGGCGCTCGGGAACCTGATGATGGCCACCGGGTTTTATTTCCTGATCCCAACCCTCCCCATTTATATGGTGGATGTGCTGCATGCCGAAACCAGCGATGTCGGGTACATCCTGGCAGCTTACACCATATCCGCACTCATCATCCGCCCCTTCACCGGCATCGCTCTCGACACCTGGGGCAGGAAATGGATCTACCTCGTGGCGCTGCTGATCTTCACCCTGACCATCCTTCTTTACCCCTTCATCCTTTCGTTTACCGTTCTCCTCGCAGTGCGGTTTTTCCATGGATTCTCCTGGGGCGCAACCACTACTTCCGGGATGACGGTGGTGGTGGATATAATTCCCCCTCACAAACGGGGCCGGGGGATCGGCTACTTCGGGATCTCTTACACCCTGGCTATGGCCATCGCCCCCGTGTTATCCCTGATGATCCTCACTGCCTGGGGTTATATAACGATGTTCCATATGGCAGCCCTGTTCTCTTTCTTAGGATTTCTGCTGGTACTCTTTGTGCGGTATCCTGTGTTTCTGCCCAGGCAGGAAAAGATGAAAATCACCTGGCAGCGCTTTGTGGAACCCCGCAGCATTCCGATTTCCATCCCCATGGCTCTTTTCGGGGCCGCCTATGGCGGTGTCATTTCCTTCATCACCCTGTTCGACAAAGAGTTGGGCTTTGCACAGGCCGGCGCATTTTTTGTGATCCTGTCCATCGGGGTGACGCTTTCGAGGCTGTTTGCCGGACAGATTTTTGACAAATACGGACCGAACCTGCTTATGCTGGGAGGTTTCCTGACGAACATCGCAGGATTCCTGTTTCTGGGCCTTATGCTTAACCTGACCGGATTTCTGATTGCCGCCGGATTGATTGGCCTGGGAGTGGGAGTCCTGATGCCCACGCTGCAAACCATGGTGAACAATGTGGTAACCGTCTACCGGAGGGGAGCTGCCAACGCCACCCTGATCACGGCATTTGACCTCGGAATCGGATTGGGTTCCCTGGGGCTGGGCTATCTGTCGGAATCGATCGGCTTCGCCGGGATGTTCCTGGTTTGCATGGCGATCCTTGTGGTCGCCCTGATCCATTACGTATTGCACGTGAGAAGCTTTTACATCCGTCATGCACCTCTTTTATTCTGATCATATAGAAATCCCCGTCCATCCGCTGGACGAGGAAGAATCATCCCACATCGTCAGGGTGCTGCGGCTGAAGGAGGGGGATACGGTTTTTCTGACCGACGGTATGGGAAATATGCACCGTTGCACGATCGTTGCTGCGGTTGCACGGCGATGCCAGGTCAGGATTCTCTCCACCGAAACCACGCCGCCAAATCCGTTCAGAATTCACATTGCCATCGCGCCGACCAAAAACATCAACCGGTTGGAGTGTTTCCTGGAAAAAGCTACCGAAATCGGAATTGATGTCATCACTCCCCTGATCTGTGCCCATTCCGAACGGCTGAATGTAAAAACCGACCGGCTGACGAAGATCCTCATTGCCGCCATGAAGCAATCGTGGAAAAGCCGGCTGCCTGAACTGCAAGATCCTGTCAGGTTCAACGATCTGATCCATCAGGATTTTCCCGGCCAGAAATGTATTGCCCATTGCGAAGCCGGAGAAGAAAAGCTGCTTCAAAAGGTTTACAAACCGGGCTCTTCGGCCTTGATTCTCATCGGCCCCGAAGGGGATTTCTCCCCGGAAGAAGTGTCCCAGGCAAAACAGGCAGGTTTCATCCCGGTCAGTCTGGGCAAAAGCCGGCTGCGGACCGAGACAGCGGGGATCGTGGCGTGCTGTATGGTGGCGGTGAGGAATTCGTGAATTGCCAACTGCCAACTTTTCTCGTATCTTTGTAGCTTGATTTCCTTGCAAACATGAAGCGATCGTTTGTTCTTCTAATCATCTTCGTCACTTGCCTCTCTGCCACACCGCCTTCCTTTCAGATCGCCCTGCTGAAATACAACGGCGGAGGCGACTGGTACGCTAACCCTACTTCCCTGCCAAACCTGGTGAAATTTGCCAACCAGAACCTGGGGACAAACATTAGTGAAAACATCGCCACCATCGATGTGGGAAGCAAGGAAATTTTCAACTACCCCTTCGTGCACATGACCGGCCACGGGAATGTCCTTTTTTCGTTTCAGGAAGCTCAAAACCTGCGCGAGTACCTGTTGGCCGGCGGATTCCTCCACATCGACGACAACTACGGCCTCGATAAATTCATCCGCCCGCAACTGAAACTGGTTTTTCCCGAACTCGATCTCGTGGAACTGCCATTCTCCCATCCCATCTATCACCAGAAGTACAACTTCCCGAACGGATTACCTAAAATCCACGAACACGACAACAAAGCGCCCCAGGGTTTCGGACTGATTTATGAAGGCAGACTGGTTTGTTTTTATTCCTACGAATGCGACCTTGGCGACGGCTGGGAAGATCAGCAGGTGCATAAAGATTCCGATGCTACCCGGCTAAAAGCGCTGCAGATGGGAGCCAACATCCTGGAGTTTGCTTTCACGCAGAAGTAACGCCTTGGTGCCTCGGTGCCTCGGTGCCTTGTCCCTTTGTCCGCTTTTTCCTACATTTGTCCCTGAAATCTTTCTTGTATGGGCAAACTTTACGACCAGCTCACCCGCGATATCCGGTTTGTCGAAGGGCTGAAAGCCTGCCTGAACTGCGGCACCTGCACTGCTATCTGTCCGGCCGCCGAATTCTACAATTACCAGCCCCGGCAGATTCTGGATATCCTTCAGACCAAAGATGAACAGAAGATTGAAGAGCTGCTCAAAGGAGAGATGATCTGGTACTGCGGGGAGTGCATGTCGTGCGTGACCCGCTGCCCCAGGGGAAATGCGCCCGGACTCGTGATCACCGCGTTGCGGAGCCTTTCCCAGGAGCTGGGTTATTTCGTGGAGTCAGAGAAAGGGCGACAGCAACTGGCCATCAAACGGACCGTCGGGGAGTGGATCCTCGATTACGGGTATTGCCTCTTCCCCGCAAACATCCGACCCGAAGCCTATCCCGAGCAAGGGCCTGTATGGCAATGGGAGATCGAGCATCTCCCGGACGTCATGGAACGGTTAGGAGCCAATTACCAGAAAACAGGTCCCGGTATCTTACGGAAAGTTCCCGATGAGGATCTTGCCGAACTGAAAAAGATCTTCGAGGTGACGGGCGGGCTTACAAGGTACCAAAAGATTGAAGAATACAGCAGGATAAAAGCTGCAGAGATGAATCTTGACCTCACGGAAGGACTTGACAACGACTACATCCGGCACATCTATACCACCTGTGACCCCAAACACACAAGCGACGAATGATCATCGAAGGCAAACAGAAAATCTGGAATGATTACCAGAAAGAGATCGCCGACGACCGCTTTTTCTACGTCCGGAGCTGCGTCAGACAAAACTTTTTCCCGGCTTCTGAAAAGGTATTCCTGAAGGTCATGCGGGAAGAACTGGGGAAAGATGTCTACGAGAACGCAGCTCACACCACCTGTTCAGGCATCGGATATCATAGCGACGTGGTACCTTTCGACACCACCATGACCGTGATCGCCAGGCAGTTTTCCCTGATGACCCAAGCGGGATACCGGAACTTCCTCACATCCTGCATCACCTCTTTCGGCCTGTACAGTGAAATACTGGAAACCTGGCATCACTTTCCGGCACAGCTTGAAAAAGCAAGGATATACCTGAAAGAAGCCACGGGCAGGGAGTTCGAGCTTCCGGCGAATGTGGCTCATGCCAGTGATGTCATCTTCAAATTCCGGAAAGAGATCGCGGCCCGGGGGAAAAACAGGCTGGTCCACAAACAAACCGGAAAACCTTTGCGGGTGGTGGAACACATCGGTTGTCATTATGCCAAAATGTTTCCTTCGAAAGGGATTGGGGGGGCCGAGTATCCCTATGTGCTGGTTGGCATGATCGAAGATTGGGGAGGGGAAGTGATCGATTATCCCGAGCGAAGACATTGTTGCGGATTCGGCTTCCGTCAATACCTGATCAAGGCAAACCGGGGATACTGTCTAGCGAATTCAAAAAAGAAATTTGAGTCGATGAAACCGTACAAACCCGATTTCATCCTGACGAACTGCCCCGGGTGTCCCATGTTTTTCGACCGGTGGCAGTATGCACTCAGCGAGATGGAGGGCGTAACCTACGGTGAAAACGGCGAGGGAATACCGGTCCTTACCTACGAAGAGCTGGCAGGATTGATCCTGGGATATGATCCCTGGGATCTGGGATTGCAGGTGCATCAGGTTCCGGTTGAACCGCTCCTCGACAAACTCGGCATTGCCTATGATCCGGCTGCAAAATATCTCGGGAGTGAAGGAAAGGACCTCGGAAGGCCGGAAAATCCATCGGTTTTAAAGCTACACTGATATGATGAGAACAGCGCTTGTGATCGGAGGCGGGGTCGCCGGGATGACTGCAGCGTCAAAGCTGTCGGATCTGGGTATTCCCACGGTTATCCTGGAAAAAGAAGACCGGCTGGGCGGGCACCTCCGCAACTGGGACCGGCTTTTCCCCACCCGGAGGCCAGCCCAGGAGGTACTAGACTTTCTCTTGGGGGATCTCGGCGGGAAAGCAGAGATCCGCTACCGGTCAACCATTTCATCCATCCGCAGGGAAGGCCTGGATTTTATCGTTTCATTGGAATCGGGTGAAACCTTCAAAGGGAACGCCATTCTCCTGGCAACGGGTTTTGAACTGTTCGACGCCCACAAAAAGGAAGAATACGGGTACGGCATTTATGACAATGTGATCACCTCCGCCGAACTGGAGGCGATATTTCAATCGGGACAGCCGGTGATGACCCGTCAGGGCATTCTGCCCAAACGCATTGGGTTCGTTCACTGCGTAGGGTCGCGCGACGAAAAGGTGGGAAACCTCTATTGTTCCAAAGTCTGCTGTGTGACCGGGGTGAAACAGGCTATCGAGATCAAGGAACAGGTTCCCGATGCCGAGGTGTTCGGCTTCTACATGGATCTCCGGATGTTTGACCGGTTCTTTGAAGAGCTCTATTTCGAAGCGCAGCAAAAATGGGACATCAATTTCCTGCGCGGTCGCGTGTCGGAATGTGCCGAAAATCAGGACCATACGATTGTGGTGAAACTTGAGGATACCCTTACCTCGCGACCGCTGAAAATGACTGTCGACCTGCTCGTGTTGCTGGTGGGATTTGTATCCTCCCCCGAAACACAGAGGCTTGCCGGGATGTTGGGCGTACCAGCCGGAGAAGACCGGTTCCTGCTTCCGGAGGATGCACATATTCAGTCAAATTCAACCGGGCAACCCGGTGTTTTCCTGGCCGGCGCAGCCAAAGGACCGGTCTGCATTCCGAACACCATTGCCGATGCAGGAGCGGCAGCCCTGAAGATCTATGAATACCTGAAAAAATTATAAACAGACTGCTTTTGATAGATTTTGGATACACGGCTCACAAGGATAGGCAGATCGATTTCGACCGCAACGACAAGCGGGTACTGGAACACCTGAAGCAGCATGAACCCTCCGTGCTGACATGCATCGCCTGCGGAAGCTGCACGGCTACCTGCAGCACCGGCGACTTTGTGGAGTTCAACATCCGGTTGGTTCAGACCCTTCTCCGCCGGGGAGAGATCGAACCGTTGAAAAAAGAGATCCGGAAGTGCATGCTTTGCGGAAAATGCCAACTGGTTTGCCCGCGGGGCGTACATATGCGGAACATGATCCTGGCGATACAAACTGCGATAGATAAACTGAAATGATCTCGTTTAACCTCTTTGTGCTGCCGTTTTTATTCGGACTGATCTACGGATTCTTTACCGTAAACAGGAGGCTGGTGCTCTGGGTGAAGTCGCTTCCGCAGGAAGAGAGAAAGAAATTCTGGGTCGGGATCCGGAGTAGACGTGTGTTTTATGCCCTGCGGGAGGTCTTCCTGGAATGTCTGGTTCACTGGAGCCTGTTCAAACGAAATAAACTCCTGGGGTTTATGCACATGAGTTTCGCCCTTGGATGGTTTCTGCTCATCGTATGTGGAAATATTGAGAGCCGTATATACAGCACATCCCATGTAAACCCTCCCTATTATCCGATTTTCCTCAAGTTCTTCATCCACGATAAAACGGTGCTCTGGTTCGAGATCAACACCGTTCCGGGATTCTTTCGGTTCCTCATGGATTTCCTGTTGCTGTTCACACTGATCGGACTGGGGCTTGCCCTGGTCAAGCGGAAACAGCCGCAGTGGTTCGGGATTAAGCAGACTACACACTACCAGCTGACGGACAAGGTCGCCATCGGTTGCCTGTGGCTCATCTTCCCCTTAAGGTTGCTGGCCGAGAGTTTCACCAACGGGTATTTCACGGCCGGGGGCGGATTCATCACGCAGCACCTGGGCGACGCCCTGGTCACCGTCTTTCCTTCTGCCTCCATGCACATCGCCTACGGACTCTGGTGGGCTTACTCTCTGGTGCTTGGCGTGTTCTTTGTGACGCTTCCCTTTTCGCGGTTCATGCACATTCCCACCGAGATCCTCCTGATCCTGTTCAGACAATTCGGCATCGGCCCCGCGAAAGTTCCCTCTCCTTTTACGGAAGTCGAAATCAACGCCTGTTCCCGTTGCGGCGTTTGCATTGATGTTTGCCAGATAGGAACCGTAGCCGACATCCACGATATCCAGGCCGTCTACTTTATCCGTTCAGTCAGGGACAAACAGGTTCAGCGCGAAATCGCCTTGCGATGCCTGGTCTGCGGCCGTTGCCAGGAGGCTTGCCCCGTGAAGATCAATACCGACTCCATTCGACTCATCGAACGAAACAGCTTTTCCCATAATCATGCATCCGATTTTTCGTACCTGAAACCGGAACCTGTGAAAGCTGCTGAAGTCATCTACTTTGCGGGTTGCATGACCCATCTTACGCCGGGCATCATCCGGGCGATGAAAGGGATCCTGAAACAGGCCGGTATCAGCTACCTGTTCCTCGATGAGCAGAAAACTGTCTGTTGCGGGCGTCCTCTCATGCTGGCCGGGAAGCACGAACAGGCCCGGGACATGATCGAACATAACCGGAAGATGATCCGGGAATCCGGGGCACAAACCCTCGTTACATCCTGCCCGATCTGCTACCGGGTATTCCGGGAAGATTATAAGCTTTCGCTGCGCATCCTGCACCATTCGCAGTACCTTCTCGAACTGATTAAAACCGGGAAGATCCCTCTGCAGACCTGTTACAAAAAGGTAGCTTACCATGATCCCTGTGACCTCGGCCGGGGAAGCAATGAATATCTCGCCCCCCGCGAACTGCTCGCCAAAGTTGCCGACTTGGTGGAAGTCAGGCAGGAACGCGCCGACTCGCTATGCTGCGGAGGAAGTCTTGGGATTTATACCATCAGTCCGGGAAAACGCGACCTCATTACGAAAGATGCCCTATCTGTTCTTCTATCTTCTCAACCTGAAGTGCTTGCGACAGCATGCCCCCTGTGTAAAAAAACTTTTGCTAAACACGCAGAAATCAAAGTTTTGGATATTGCAGAGATGGTCTTCTCATCAATGCCCCGCTGAAGACAGGAATTGAGCATGAATTGCCTTCAGCTGCTCCTCCAGCACCCTGATGCGGGCTTCAGCGTCGGATTTCTTCTTCCGCTCCGTTTCAACTACGGTTTCGGGAGCGTTCTTTACAAACTTTTCATTGCTGAGTTTTTGTTCAACGGAATCCAGAAATCCTTTGGTGTAGGCGAGCTCTTCACGCAGTTTGACCCGCTCTTCTTCTACGTTGATCTGAAGGGTTACCGGGATGTAAAACTCAGTGGTCCGCACCACAAATGAAAAGGCATCCGGCTGCTTAGTTTCGACATAGGCGAGTTCCCCGATGCCGCAAAGCTTCTTCACCACTTCATCAAAGGGTTGGTCGGGAGGTTCGTCATTATTCTTGCGTATCAATACCCGGATCGCCTCATTCTGCGGGATGTTCTTCTCTTTTCTCACTACACGGATCGCGGTGATGACCTCCTTAGCGAAGTCAAAGGATTCTAATAATCCGGCATCCGGCAGATGCCCCTCCAATCCCTCCCCAACAAGGGAGGGAGATAAGTCCCCTTTAGGGGATTTAGGGGTACTGTCCGGCATCCGGCATATCATTAGCGAATCCCCCTCCTTCCGTTCCACCAGATTTTGCCAAACCTCTTCCGTAATAAAAGGTAGAAAAGGGTGAATCACACGAAGCAGCGCATCGAAGAAATGAATCGTCTCCTCATAAGTCATCCCGTCAATTGGCTGTTGATAAGCCGGCTTCACCATCTCAAGGTACCACGAACAGAAGTCGTCCCAGAACAGTTTATAGATTGTCATCAGGGTTTCGGAAAGCCTGTAAGAGGCAAACAGCGATTCTATCTCGTTCAGCGATTGCCGGAACTGACTTTTAAACCACTGTACCGATACCACCCCTGATTGAGGCTGTGCCAGCTTTTCGTCTACCTGCCAGCCCTTGACTAGCCGGAAAGCGTTCCATAGCTTGTTGCAGAAATTCCGTCCCTGCTCGATCAGCCCTTCATCGAACAACAGGTCGTTACCGGCCGGCGAACAAAGCAACATGCCCATCCGAACTGCATCGGCCCCATATTTCCCGATGAGTTCAATTGGCTCGGGTGAATTCCCCAGGGATTTCGACATCTTCCGTCCCAGTTTGTCGCGGACAATCCCTGTAAAATAGACGTTTTTAAAAGGAATCTCCTTGCGGTATTCCAATCCGGCCATGATCATCCGTGCCACCCAGAAGAAGATGATCTCCGGGGCGGTAACAAGGTCATTCGTGGGATAATAATACCGGATGCCGGGATTATCCGGGTGCCGGATACCGTCGAATACCGAAACCGGCCAGAGCCACGACGAGAACCACGTGTCCAGCACGTCGGGATCCTGTTGAAGATCCACCATGGTGACTGGTGACTGGTGACTGGTGACTGGTGGTTTGGTTGTAGCCGTTGCAAACTGTGAACTGCCAACTGCCAACTTCATTTTCTCAACCGCCTCCTCCCGGCCCCTGGCAACAACTATGCTGCCGTCGGGCAGGTACCAGGCCGGAATGCGGTGGCCCCACCAGAGTTGCCGCGAGATGCACCAATCCTGGACGTTTTCCATCCAATGTCGGTACATGTTCTTGTACTTGGCCGGATGAAACCTTACCGAGTCGTTCTCCACTGCTTCCAGCGCAGGTTTGGCAAGTTCTTTCATTTTCAGGAACCATTGAACCGATATCCGGGGTTCAATCGCTTCGTCGGTACGTTCGGAGTATCCGACTTTGTTGGTGTAATCTTCGATCTTTACCAACTGCCCGGCAACAGTAAGATCCTTGACGATTTTTTGGCGTACTGCAAACCGGTCCTCCCCGATGTACAGCTGCGCAGCTTCGCTCATCGTCCCGTCCGGATTAAAAGTGTCAACCACCTCCAGCTTGTATTTTAATCCGAGGTTGTAATCGTTGATATCATGTGCCGGTGTCACTTTCAGGGCGCCGGTTCCGAATTCCCTGTCCACATAGGTGTCAAAGATCACCGGGACCGACCGGTTGATCAGCGGGATCAGGATGCGTTTCCCTTTCAGGTGGCGGTACCTGTCGTCATCCGGATGAACACAGATGGCTGTATCCCCGAGAATGGTCTCCGGTCGCGTAGTGGCAATAGGTACCCATCCCTCCTCACTCCCTTCGATTTGATATCGCACATGGTATAGCTTCGACTGGACCTCCTTGTAGATCACCTCTTCGTCGGAAACGGCGGTAAGCGCTTTGGGGTCCCAGTTTATCATCCGGGCTCCGCGGTAAATCAATCCTTTGTTATACAGGTCGATGAAAACGTCGATGACGGAATCGTACCGGGCCTCATCCATGGTAAAACAGGTGCGTTCCCAGTCGCACGAGGCTCCCAGTTTTTTCAGTTGCTCCAGGATGATCCCGCCATGCTTCTCTTTCCACTTCCAGGCGTGCTGCAGAAACTCCTCGCGCGTCAGAGCCGATTTTTCGATCCCTTCTTCTTTCAGCTTCGCCACAACCTTGGCTTCCGTCGCGATGGAAGCATGGTCGGTGCCCGACACCCAGCAGGCGTTTTTTCCCTCCATCCGGGCTTTCCTCACCAGGATGTCCTGAATGGTGTTATTGAGCATATGCCCCATGTGCAGTACCCCCGTCACATTGGGGGGCGGGATGACAATGCAATAGGGCTCCCGGGCATCGGGCTCGGAATGAAAGAATCCCTGCTTCATCCAATAGGTATACCACTTCTCTTCTACCGATGCAGGGTTATATCTGGAAGTAATCGTCATAGTTCTATTAAAACAATTTACTACGTTTCACCAGGTAAGGCAGGAGCACCTGTTCAAAACCGGCGTGGATGTCGGCTTCGACCAGGTCGATATGATACTGGCCGCATCTCAGCTTCAACTCTTCTCTGAACCTTCTGACAGCCTCCATATACTGCTCCTTCACCTGCGAAGGGAAAAGCTTCACCTGCTGGCCTGTCTCCATGTCAACAAAGCGGGATGGGCGGTTCTGAAAAGCAAACTCCTGTTCCCTGGATTTGTCGTTCACATGAAACAGAACCACTTCGTGCTTGCTGTGCTTCAGGTGCTGAAGAGCGGCAAAGAGGTCTTTCGGCTCAACTGCATTTTCAAACATATCGCTAAAAATGATGACGAGTGCCCGTTTGTGGATCCGTTCAGCCAGCTCGTGAATTGTGGTGGCCACAGCCGATTTTTTGCGCGTACCTACCGGGATGGGGACCAGCAGTCTGGCCAGTTCCGAGAAGAGGTACTTGTGATGAACCGCGCTAGACTTCGCCTGCGTATGAAGCTCGATTTGATCGCTGAAAATGCTGATGCCCGCTGCATCCCGCTGCTTCTTGAACAAATAGAGCAAGGCGGCGCTCACATAGATGGAAAAGGTGATCTTGTTGGGATGATCGATGGTTGGCCTCTCCAGAACAGGGTAATACATGGAGGATGAATTATCGATCAGGATCTGGCACCGAAGGTTTGTCTCTTCCTCATACCGCTTCACATACAACCGGTCAGTACGGCCATAAAGCTTCCAGTCAATGTTCCGTACCGACTCTCCGGTGTTGTACAACCGGTGCTCGGCAAACTCGGCGGAGAACCCGTGAAAGGGGCTTTTGTGCAGTCCGGTAATAAATCCCTCCACCACCTGGCGTGCCAGAAACTCCAGGGAGCTGAACTGCTCCAGCCGTGTTTGATCAAGGATGGGGGAAGGCATTTAAATATGTTTCTCAATAATCGTCTTGTAGGTTGCTTTGGGCACGGCGCCAACCTGCTTGTCGACTACCTCCCCGTTTTTAAAGAACAACACGGTAGGAATATTCCTGACCCGGTAGGTGGCGGTGATACCCGCATTGGCATCCACGTTCAGTTCACCGGCGACAATCCGTCCTTCGTACTCGGCAGCCAGTTCATGAATGATCGGGCCCACCATGCGGCAGGGGCCGCACCATTCGGCTGTGAGGTCAACAACAGCTAACTTGTCTGATTTGATGACTTTTTCATCAAAATTCGCATCTGTGAAAGTTTCAAACATCTTTTTTTTATTTGGATTCAGAATTCTGAATTTAGAATTTAAAATTGCAAAAATAGGTATTATTCCTGAAAAACACGTACCTCAAACTCTTCCGAATCAAGCAAAAGATCCATCATTTCTTTCGGGTTTACCTTGAATTTCCGCGAGGGCAGATCAATGGTCAGGTTATCTTCTGGATCGGAGATCCGGATCCGGAGGTTTGTCTTCCCCCGGTGTGATTTTGCTACCTCATGGATTTTCCTGACAACCTCTCCCGTGAGTTCGTTGAGTACCACATTGACCGAGAGATTTCGGGCGTACTTTTCCATGACTTCCGAAAGAAGAGCCATGCTTGTCACTTTGACACGCAACTGATCCGGGGTATCAAAACGGTTCTCAACCCGTGCTTTCACGTGAACAAACATGCCTTCCTCCAGCAGGTGTCTCCATTTCAGGTAGTCTTCCGAATAGATAAAGAGATTGATGGAGTCGAGGTAATCCTCGACCGTGAACGTTCCATAGGGTTTTGCGTTTTTTCCCATCTTATGGGCGGCCGCAATCACGGTGCCGGCAAAGGAGACATCCTTGTTTTTAAACTCCTTCATGTCGGCTTTGAGTTTTTCCAGCGTGACGGTGCAAAAACTCTCCATCTCTACCTTGAAATCATCCAGCGGATGGCCGGTCATGTAAAACCCGGTGATCTCTTTCTCATGTTTCAGCTGCTCTATGCGTGACCAGGGCTGGCATTCGGGCAGGGTCAGCTCGGCAAGCCCGGTCTCCACCTCCTCTCCGAACAAGGATTGCTGGGCGGAGTTTTTCCGGGCCAGGTGGTCGTTGGCATGACGGATGATCTTTTCCAGAAAAATAGTTTCGTCTCCCGGTTCCTGGTAAAAATACTGGGCCCGGTGCGTATGTTCAAAGCAATCAAAAGCGCCCGCTTTGGCCAGTGCTTCGAGACACCGCTTATTCACCGCATGTGAATTGACCCGCGTGGTGAGGTCGAAAATACTGGTAAACGGACCGTTTTTAATCCGTTCCTCCACGATGCTCATAACCGCCGACTCCCCGACGTTTTTAATCCCGGCCATCCCGAACCGTATCTCGTCTTTCTTGTTCACGGTAAATTTCAATTCGCTTTCATTGATATCCGGACCAAGCACCGGGATAGGCATCCGCTTGCACTCTTCGATAAAATTGGTAATCTCCTTCAGATCGGTCAGGTTCCTGCTCAATACGGCAGCCATGAATTCGGAAGGGAAATGTGCCTTCAGGTAAGCCATCCGGTAAGCCACATAGGCATAACAGGTACTGTGCGATTTGTTGAAGGCATAATTGGCAAACGCTTCCCAGTCTTTCCATATTTTGATCACCACCCGTTCGTCGTATCCGTTGCGTTTACACCCCTCAATGAACTTCGGCTTCAGCTCATTCATCATCGATTCGATCTTTTTCCCCATGGCTTTTCTCAGGGAATCCGCTTCTCCTTTGCTAAACCCCGCCAGAAGTTGGCTCAGCAACATCACCTGCTCCTGGTATACGGTAATGCCGTAAGTGTCTTTGAGGTATTTCTCCATCTCCGGAATGTCGTAGGAAATCTGCTCCCTGCCGTGTTTCCGGTTGATGAAACTGGGAATGTACTCCATCGGCCCGGGTCGGTAAAGGGCATTCATGGCGATCAGGTCCTCGAATTTGTTCGGTTTGAGCTCGCGCAGGTACTTCTTCATGCCGTCGGATTCAAACTGAAAGATCCCGGTGGTTCGCCCCTGACTGAACAGCTTATACGTAAGCGTATCGTCGAACGGAATCGATTCGATATCCACATCTACCCCTTTCGAGTTACGGATGTTCCGAATGGCATCGTTGATAATGGCCAGCGTCTTCAACCCGAGAAAATCCATCTTCAGCATGCCTGCTTTCTCAATGTGCTCGCCGTCGTACTGGGTCACCAGCAATTCGGAATCTTTGGAGATGGTGATGGGAACATGATCGGTGAGGTCGTTTTTCCCGATGATGATCCCGCAGGCATGAAGGCCTGTTTGCCGGATAGAGCCTTCCAGCGCTTCCGCATATTTAAGTGTTTCCGCCGTAAGTTTATTCGCTGAACCCCTCGCTGCCTTCAAATCGGGAACCTCCTCAAAGGCTTGTCTCAGGGTAATCCCCGGGCGTGATGGAACCAGCTTGGTAAGCCGGTTAACTTCATCCAGGGGCATCTGGTGAACCCTTGCCACATCGCGGATAGCGCCTTTTGCAGCCATCGTGCCGAACGTAATGATCTGAGCGACCTTAGTATGGCCGTATTTGTCGACCACCCATTTCAGCACCTTGTCCCGGCCATCTTCATCAAAGTCGATGTCGATATCGGGCATGGAGATGCGGTCGGGATTGAGAAAACGCTCAAAAAGCAGATCGTACCTCAATGGGTCCACATCGGTGATCCGGATGCAATAAGCCACCACCGACCCTGCCGCTGAACCTCTTCCGGGGCCGACGGATACGCCCATGCTGCGCGCCGCGTTTAAGAGATCCTGGATGATGAGAAAATACCCGGGATACCCCATCTTCTTGATCGTTTCAAGCTCAAAATCAATGCGCTCCTGCAATGTATCCGTCATGACAGGATAGCGTGTCTTCGCGCCTTCCAGCGTGATGTGGCGAAGGTAGGTATCGGCATCGGGGAATCCCTCCTGGATCGGAAAATCGGGCATGATGGGTTCCCGGTCCAGGCTGTACTTCTCAATCTTTCCCAGAATCTCCAGGGTGTTGTCCAGCGCCTCCGGAACATCCTCAAACAGGCTGTTCATCTGTTCGGTCGACTTGAACCACTCCTGCCCCGTATAGCGCAACCGGTCGCTGTCCGTCAGGACTTTCCCTGTATTGACGCACAACAGCCGGTCGTGCGCTTCGGCATCCTCCTCGTTTAGGAAATGAACGTCGTTGGTAGCGATTAGCTTTACGCCGGTCTCCCGTGCGAGTTGGATCAGGGCCTGGTTGACAATGGTCTGCCTCTGGAAAACTCCTGCGTCGCGTGTCAAATCCGTTACTTTATGGCGCATCAGTTCCAGGTAAAAATCCTCCCCGAAAAGTCCCTTGTACCAACGAATTGCCTGTCTGGCTTTTTCCGCGTTATTGCCCAGGATGGCCCGCGGGATCTCCCCGGCAAGGCAAGCTGTAGAAGCGATCAACCCTTCGTGATAACGCTCCAGGAGCTGCTTGTCAATCCTGGGTTTATAATAATGCCCTTCGGTCCAGGAGAGGGAGATCAGCTTGACCAGATTGAAATACCCGGTTTTGTTCTTCGCCAGCAGGATCAGATGATCTCCTTTCCGGTCAATCTGGTCAGCTTTATCACTCAGTTTGCGGCGTGCTACATAGGTTTCGCAACCCAGGATCGGCATGAACCCGCGATAGGCCTTGCAAGCTTCCGTAAACTCCTTCATGCCGAAGAGATTCCCGTGATCGGTAATCGCAACCCCCTTCATTCCGTCGTGGACGGCTTTCTCAACCAGCATGTCGATATGACAGGCTCCATCGAGGATAGAATACTGCGAATGCACGTGCAGATGGACAAACTCCCTCATGCTGGTAAAAGTACTTAAAATCCCTCCGGCAGGAAGCCGCTGTTGATAAAATTGTAGTATCTTTGTCGAAAACCACTGCCATGTTGGAAAGCAGCCATTTTCATCCGATGACCGTTCATTTTCCCATTGCGATTATCCTGATCGGTTTCCTGATTGACCTCATCAGCGTTTTCAGTAAGAAAGAGCCTTGCTTCTCCAGGATGAGTTACTACCTTGAGATCATAGGGATGGTGGCAGCCATTGTTGCTTTCGGGACAGGGTACTATTTTACCAGCCCGATGCAGGGCGAAGCCGGACTGATCCGGGATGAACACAAGCTTTTTGCTACGCTGACACTGGTCTTCATCATCCTGGCGACCACCTTCAGGGTATTGCTGGTCTACTTAAAGAAAGAGGAGACCTACCTGATGTGGATAGCCAGGGGTTTTTACCTCATGTCTTTTATCTTTGTCGCCTATACGGGATATCTCGGAGGACATATGGTGATGGATTACATGATCGGACTTTAACAATTGCACACGTATGAAACAACTCCTTTTCTTTCTGATTATTGCCGGCTTAATGCCATGCAACAAGCTGTTTTCCCAGCAGAAGACCATTGCTAATCTCACCGAAGCATACCGGTTTGAGTCTGCCAACAGTGTTTTATTCGACGCTTATGCGAACCAGGCCCAGAAAGAGGGCTATCCTCAGATCGCTACCTTTTTCAAGGCGGTTGCCAAAGTTGCGAACATTCATGCTGCTAACTTCCAGACTGTCCTGGGTAAAATGGGCTCCACGGTAACCCCGGGAACTACCTCTGTTGTCCCTATGTCAACCCAGATTGACCTTGATGAAGCGATGAAATCGGTTCGGATCGAAGCCGGAATCAAGTATGCCGAATACATGGATCAGGCCCAGAAAGACGGGGCGACCAGCGCGGTGAAAGCACTCCGCTGGGCCAAAGAAACCCATCAGCAAAGCCTCGATAAATACATCAATGCATCCAGCGCATTGCAAAATGGCAAAACCAGTTCCCTACCCGCCTTCTACTGGGTTTGTCCGAAATGCGGAAACCTATACGACGTCCCTAAACCCGAAGAAACATGCGGCTTCTGCAGTACCGAACGGAAGAAATTCATCAAGGTTCAGTGATTAGCGATTAGCGTTTCACGATTCACGATTCACGTTTCACGATTCACGTTCTTGGTTTTCTAAATTAAAAGTGCGATCTTTGCACCCCATTTTTAACTAATAACGTAAAATGCCAACAAAGATCAGATTACAGAGAAAAGGTAAGAGGGGGCAACCCTTTTACCACATTGTGATTGCGGATGGTCGTGCACCACGTGACGGAAGATTCATTGAAAAAATTGGCTATTACAATCCTCTGACCAAGCCTGCAGAGATTGAAATCAATTTTGAAAGCGCCCTCACCTGGTTGCAGAAGGGAGCACAACCCACCGATACGGTCAGAGCCATCCTCTCCTACAAAGGAATCATTTACAAAAACCACCTGCTGAAAGGGGTCCTGAAAGGCGCCATGACCGCCGAACAGGCCGAGGAGAAATTCCAAACTTGGGTAAAAGAAAAAGAGGCCAAGATCAGCAGCAAAAAGACTGAGCATGAACTGAGCCTGAAAGAAGCCAGGAAAGAAGCGCTGAGTCAGGAGGAAAAGGTAAACGAAGCCAAAGCCCAGGAGCTCGCCAGGAAATATGCAAAAGCCCCGGAGGCCGCAGTGGAAGCATCTGCTGAAGAAGAGGTAAAAGAAGAAACTCCAAATGAATCCGGATGATTTTTATTACCTGGGGAAGATTCTGAAAAAATATGGTAGTAAAGGTCATTTGATGGTCCTGCTCGACGTGGATGAGCCGCAGGACTACCAAAACCTGGAATCCGTGTACGTTGACCTGGAACATGAACGGATTCCTTTTTTTATTGAGTCCCTGGAAATGCTGGAAAAGAAAAGAACCATCCTGAAACTGGCGGATGTAAACTCGGCCGATCATGCCGATGCGTTTGGCGGAAGGGAACTGTATCTGCCCCTTTCGACCCTTCCCCCCCTGAAAGGGAATAGATTCTATTACCATGAAATCAGGGGATTTAAAGTAGTCGATGCGGTTTGTGGTGATGTTGGGATTCTGGAAGATGTTCTGGAGCTCCCCCACCAGGCTCTCTTCCAGATCCGGTCAGGGAAAAAAGAGATCCTGGTCCCTGTGGTGGATGAGGTGGTCAGGGAAGTTGACCGGATCAATAAGACACTTTACATC
This sequence comes from bacterium, assembly GCA_043806735.1. Taxonomy (GTDB): domain Bacteria; phylum Bacteroidota; class Bacteroidia; order Bacteroidales; family FEN-979; genus QYOJ01. The sequence continues at coordinate 31,706 of JAZDGR010000080.1, forward strand.
CAGGCTCCCGAAGGATTGATTGAGGTCTATTTATAAAATACAGGTGGCATGTCTGCTAGATTCTCCTTCCTGGTATTCACTGTATTAGCTATAATCTTTCTTTGGGGCTGCCAGAGAACCCGGAAAGACTATTATCCCAGCGGAGTTTTCCGGTCCGAGATTTCCGTAAAGCATGGGGAATATCACGGCAGGGCTCTCTTTTACTACGAAGACGGGACAAAGCAGATGGAGTGTTTCTATTCCGGCGGAAAACTGGAGGGCCCCATGATCCGGTATTACAATACGGGACGACCGAAAGAATCTATGTTCTATCGGAACAACAAACCCGATAGCCTGTGTAAAGCCTGGGATCCAAAGGGAAACCTGATCCTACTATGTACCTACCGCGACAGCCTGTTACACGGGCCTTATACCGAATTTCATACCAATGGCCTGAAGAAGACCCAGGGCCAGTTTGTCCGGGGAATGTTCGACGGCAAATGGTTCTATTATTCACCCGACGGATTTATCGTTGGACTGGGAGAATTTACGAACGGGACCGGTATACAAAAAGCCTATGATGAGAACGGTTCCCTCAAACAGGTGGTGTATTATGTGAACGGGATAAAAAAGTACTGAACGTGATAACTTGATCCTTGTTAATACGCAGAAACCATGTAATTTTGCATCAGAAATGAACATTGAAAAGATCATGCACGACCTGGAGAAGAAAAATCCGGGCGAAGTGGAATACTTGCAAGCCGTACGGGAAGTACTGGAGTCGATCGAAGAGGTTTACAACGAGAATCCGCAGTTCGAATCGGCCAACATCGTGGAACGGATCATCGAACCCGATCGGATCTATACCTTTAAAATCAGCTGGGTGGATGACAACGGAAAAGTGCAGGTGAACCGTGGCTTCCGCGTACAGTTCAACAACGCCATTGGCCCTTACAAAGGGGGGTTGCGGTTTCACCCGAGTGTAAACCTCAGCATTCTGAAGTTCCTGGGATTTGAACAGATTTTCAAGAATAGCCTGACGACCCTGCCGATGGGAGGCGCCAAAGGGGGATCTGATTTTGATCCGAAAGGGAAATCCAACGGAGAGATCATGCGGTTCTGTCAGGGATTCATGATGGAACTCTGGAAAGTCATCGGCCCCGAAACCGATGTTCCGGCAGGTGACATTGGCGTGGGAGGGAGAGAGATGGGCTTCCTCTATGGAATGTACAAGAAACTGGCCCGCGAAAACTCCGGCGTACTGACCGGCAAAGGATTGAACTGGGGAGGAAGCCTCATCCGCCCCGAAGCCACCGGTTTCGGAACGGTTTACTTTGCCAACGAAATGCTCAAAACCAAAGAGGAATCCTTTGCAGGCAAGACCGTGGCCCTTTCGGGGTTCGGAAATGTCGCCTGGGGAGCTGCCCTGAAAGCTACCGAACTGGGAGCCAAAGTGGTAACCATCTCCGGCCCCGACGGATATGTATACGATCCCGATGGAATCTCAGGGGAGAAGATCGATTACCTCCTGGAACTCCGGGCTTCGAACCAGGACATTGTAAAACCCTATACCTACGAATTTCCAAATGCACAGTTCCATCAGGGGAAACACCCCTGGGAAGTAAAGTGCGATATCTCCCTGCCCTGTGCCACCCAGAATGAACTCAATAAAGAGGATGCGCAGCACCTGATCGGCAATGGGGTCTTATGTGTGGCTGAAGGGGCCAATATGCCAAGCACACCCGAAGCGGTAGAGTTATTCCTCGAGCACAAAATTCTGTTTGCTCCCGGAAAAGCGGTGAACGCAGGAGGTGTGGCTACATCCGGACTGGAAATGTCTCAGAATTCCATGAAACTCCAATGGCCACTGGCCGAAGTTGACAGCCGCCTGCATCACATCATGTGCAGCATTCACGAACAATGCGTAAAGCACGGAACGGAAAAAGACGGGTATGTCAATTATGTAAAAGGAGCTAACGTAGCCGGATTTCTGAAAGTAGCCAATGCCATGCTGGATCAGGGGGTACTCTGATGACATTTGTCAGCCCGCTATTTCTTTATGGCCTGTTTGCCCTGGCCATTCCGGTTCTGATCCATCTCTTCAATTTCAGAAGATATAAAAAGGTATGGTTTACCAACGTAAGGCACCTGGCTGAAATCAAACAGGAAACCCGGAAGCGCTCGCAGATCAAACAATGGATCCTGCTGGCGCTCCGGATGTTGGCCATTGCCTCGCTGGTCATCGCGTTTGCCCAGCCTTACATCCCCTCCCCTCTTCAAACACGGAAGCAGACAAAGCAGGAAGGAGTCAGTGTATACGTGGACAATTCCTTCAGCATGGACGCCGTGGGTAAAGAAGGGAAACTGTTCGATATTGCCAGGTCGAAAGCGAAGGAGGTCGTGGCGGCGTTCAAACCCTCCGACAGATTTCAACTTATCACCAACGACTTTGAAGGGAGACATCAGCATTTTATCACCCGGGAAGAGTTTGAACGGTTTCTCGATGAAGTAACCATCTCCCCTGTATCCCGCCCGGTATCCGAAGTGATCTCCCGGCAACAGGATCTGCTGAAAGAACTCCCCAACCTGAATAAAAACATTTTCCTGATCTCCGATTTTCAACAATCGACAAGCGATTTTGCAAATGCCACTCCCGATACCTCCATCTCCTTCTTTTTGCTTCAGCTGACGGCAAACAGCCGGAATAACCTGTTCATTGATAGCGCCTGGTTTGAATCGCCGGTCCAGCAACCCGATCAGGTTTCCAGGCTCCGGATCCGCATCCGAAATAGCGGGTCGGACTGGCTGGAAAAGATCCCGGTGAAACTGACCCTCAACCATAAACAAAAGGCCATAGCTAGCGCAGAAGTGGAGGCGGAATCGGAAACCGAGCTGGTCCTCCCCTTCACCAATGATCCGGGCGGGATCCAATCGGGTTTTGTGGAAATCACGGATTATCCCGTCGTTTATGATGACAAATGCTTCCTATCCTATCCGCTGGTCTCTTCCGTTTCCATCCTCTGCATCAATGACGGCAAGGAGAATCCCTACCTGAATGCACTCTACGGGACCGATTCGGCGTTCCGTTTCACCAACGCATCCGTAAACCGCCTGCAATATGCCAGGTTCAATGAATATGAACTTATCATCCTGAATCAACTGAAAGAGATCCCTTCCGGACTCGCTCAGGAGCTGAAACGTTTTGTTTCCAACGACGGGCATCTGGTCATCATCCCGGCTGAGAACCCAGACCTGGCCAGTTACAAAACATTTACGCAACCGGTAGGGTTGCCCGATCTGGACCAGCTCGATACCTTCCGGCTCCGGGTGAGCGGAATCAGCCTGGAAAGCCAGGTCTACAACGATGTATTCGAACTCACCGCTTCGGGGCGCGTGGAATTACCGGAGAATGCCGACCTGCCGCTTGTCCTCCGCCATTTCACCCTGCAACAGAAAAGCGCCTCCCGGCTTGAACCGCTCCTGAGATTGCAGAACGGGGATCTCTACCTGGCAACCGTGCCCTTTGAAAAAGGAAGAATCTACCTGCTGACGTCACCCCTGGATCGCACCTTTACCAATTTCCCGACCCATTTGTTATTCGTCCCTACCTTTTATAAAATAGCCTTGCTAAGCCAGCCTTTTTCGCGACTTTATTATTATACCGGGAGCAATACGCCCATTGAGGTCCGCACCGATTCTCTAAAGGACCAGATCATTTACCGGATTTCCGATAAAGAGACCGGCTTTGAGATGATCCCGGAAATCCGTCAGACCGGGGCACGGATTCTTCTGTTCCCGCACGAACAAATCCGCGAAGCCGGATTGTATACCCTAACTCGTAATGAAATCCCCGTTACCGTGCTGGCGTATAACTTCTCTCGCCTGGAATCAGACCTCCGTGTTGCCGATCTTGCCTCCATCCTGGATATCTTAACCCGGAAGAACCTGAAAACATGTACCTTCCTGAAAGAACAAAGCCCTTCCGTTGTCCGGGAAATCTCTGACTTACGGAAAGGGACACCCCTCTGGAAATTGTTTCTCCTTCTGGCCCTGCTTTTCCTGGCCGCTGAAATTGCCGTCATCCGTTTGATGAAGAAAAAATGATCCGTAGTGTAAAAAAAATGTACACTAGTGTAAAAAATTTTGACACTAAAAAGGGGGTTAAAATCGAATTTTATTTGTAATAATGTCAATATCAATACGTTACATTTTTGGCATGATTTTTGTACTATACCTAGAACAAGCAAACCAAAAAGAAACATAAAAAAAAGAATATGAAAACCTTAAGCATCATCAACCTGCACAAAGCTGAAATCAAGAAGAATCAGTTAGCAAAGATCAAAGGTGGCATCGAAGTGCGTTGTTTCTGCACTTTATCCAACCCTCTCGTTACGACTAGGGAATCGGGGGGTACTTCCCGTGTTTGCGTATGCGACGCCACA